>JACNLO010000012.1 GCA_014381555.1 Planctomycetota bacterium
TTCCTGAACATTTTAACAATTTTGTCAGAGTCATCAGTGGTCAAGATTGCAGTGCAATTTGGACCACGCCAGTCATCGATAGCCCAACCGTTGCTGCGCAAATCAATGATGTTAATAACGACGGTGTTCTCGATCTTGTCGTTGGAACACTCTTTAGTGATAACTACACATACTTTCTCAGTGGTATTGATGGTGCCATTCTGCAGAGTGCAAATTTTGGCACGCCAGTCGATGCGATTGCTTCGATACCGGATGTTGTGGGCGACGGGTCGTGGGAACTTGTCGTTGGCGGTCGCGATGGAACAATAAGTTGCTTATCTGGTGGAATTGATGCAGTTGTTTTCAATCCTGCCGACATTAACGAGGACGGTTCTGTTGATGTCATTGATTTGCTCATCGTCATCGATCAATGGAATCAAACTGATTCTCCTGCTGATATAAATGGAGATGGCATCGTAAATGTATCTGACCTGTTGATAGTAATTGCGAACTGGGGATTGTAATCAGTTATGTTTCGAATTTTTGTTATGAAAAGGACAAGATAAATCAGATGAGAATTGTTTTATTATTAGTCCTTTCAATGTCACATTTAACCCATGCTCAATGGGATGACCAGACGCCGCCTGATGAAGTTCCTGTTTATCTACCAGCGGACTATGATCCTGAGGAGCAATTTCCGCTTGTCATTTTTTTGCATGGTTACGCCCCACTGACTACAGCGTGGTATGACATCCTGCTTCCATTGCAAGAGGATGCCAACAACCACGGGTACATCTTTGCGAAACCTGATGGAAGCCAAGATGGATTGGGAGAATTTTATTGGAACGCTACAGATGCTTGTTGCGATATGTGGGGCAACAACCCTGACCATGTTGGGTACTTGCTTGCACTGGTTGACTCAATTCAATCACAGTACAACATAGACCCACAACGCATTCATCTCGTTGGACACTCTAATGGAGGATTCATGTGCCATCGTATGGCGTGCGAAGCGCCAGAAAAATTTGCTTCGGTTGTAAGTATTGCTGGAGCTATGTGGAACGATCCAGAAAATTGTCAGCCAGAAGCACCAATCCATGTCCTGAACATCCATGGCACATTAGACCCAGTTATTTTTTGGCTAGGTGGATATATAGGATTTACTCCCTACCCAGGCGTGAATACATCCACGGAGTATTGGGCAACACATAATGGCTGTTCGGCCAGTGCAGTAAATGGAGGAAGTTTCAATTTCGATTGGCTTATCTTCTTCGATGAAACGACTCGCTGGATGTATGAAGGCTGCGATGATTCATCCAGAGGATCTACGGAGTTGTGGGAAGTTACAGCAGGCGGACATTTTCCGTCTATATCCGATGAAGGCATCGACGCGTTATTTAACTATCTTGATACGCATCTAAACCAATTGCCAACTTGCTCTGCTGATATAAACAACGATCAACAAGTGGATGTCTCGGATATCTTGTTTATGCTCGGCGAGTGGGGGCAAACAGACTCCCCTGCTGACATCAATCAAGACGGCATCGTCGATGTGTCTGACCTACTCATCGTGATCGGTAGTTGGGGACCGTGCGAGTAAAGAAAAACTTTTGAAATGAAGTATGATTTATTTTTGTGTCATCCCGAGAATCCATTTTGAAATCGGAAGGAAACTATTATGAATATTGAACAACGAATATTAAATCTTGAGAACAAAATTAGAATGCAGAGAACTGCACTTGTTGCTCTTGTTTCGACAATTGGAGTTTCAATGTTGATGGGCCTGTCACAGGACACGAAGAGTGAAGATGCTACATTTAAAAATGTCATTGCCAGCAGCATTACTATTGTTGACAAGGATGGCAAGCATGTCATCACCATAGGTAGCGGATCAGAAGAGGAAGGCCCGGGTATTGCGATTATGGACGGCGGTTCAATTCCAAGGATCGCCATTGGTATTAATCCAGAGGATAACGGTGGAGGCATTGCATTTATGGATACTAAATCCAATCCTAGAATCGCTATGGGGACAAATGAAAAAGGCGAAGCTGGCATTGCACTCTTTGGTGCTGGATTAAGTGCGCCCCTTGAAGGCAAAACGTGGCCTACTCAGTAATGCTAGACAATCAAAAAAGATAACTCGTGTTCACGTGGCTAAGAAATCGATTCTGGTAATCGAATGTCTTCTACAAGCATCTGAATCTCTTTTGAAGGCGGCTTGGTGAGTAATGCAATTGGTATTGATACGCCAAAATTTAGCAGCATCCCAACAACACCAATACCTTCAGGCGAAATACCTAACAGCCAACTCTCTTCATCTCCGCCCATAAATTTAAAGTAAACAATGTAACCACCTGTGCTTAATATGCCCACCACCATCCCACAGATCGCACCCTGCGCATTAAACCTCTTCCAAAAGATGCCCATTAAAATAGCGGGGAAAAATGACGCAGCTGCAAGCCCAAATGCAAAAGCAACAACTGCAGCCACATAATCTGGAGGCCAAATACCAAGCAAGCCTGCGCATACAACTGCAACGGCGGCAGCTATTCGAGCTAGAGCTAACTCACTTTTCTCAGAAATATCAGGGAGCATGACACGCTTCACTAGATCGTGGCTTACAGCACTTGAAATAACTAAAAGCAAACCTGCTGCTGTAGAAAGTGCAGCAGCTAAACCTCCTGCAGCCACAAGCGCTACGACCCAGTCTGGAAGCCCTGCAATTTCTGGATTTGCGAGCACCATAATATCTCGA
>JACNLO010000001.1 GCA_014381555.1 Planctomycetota bacterium
CCTTTTGGTGACATTCAACGCATTCTTGCGTCGCTTCGCTCATTCTCGTAAGTCCGAACGGACCTGCCAAGGCGGATGCTGTGGTGGTCATGACGACCGCAGCAACACATGAACCTAATAGTAGTGTTTTCATGATTAACACTCCTTTCTTTTTTGTTCGTCGGGAAGTGTTCGAACACGATCCACATCTTGATCAACAGTGAGTCGACCGCTCAGCACAGGAATCGTGACACGAACGCAAATTGTGTACACAAGTAATCCAAACGCCCATATACCAAGGCATATAAGCGTTTCATTTAACGTAGGAAAATACTCAACAATTTCACCGATTGGCGTTGGCGTAAAGGCAGGCACGATTAGACCCATTCCTTTTTCAATCCAAATACCAATGATGAGTAAGATGCATGCGAATGACAATAAACTACGCATACGTGAAATAGGCAAGTACAAAATAACCAACGCAATCGTATTAAACGAGACAGCTGTCCAAATCCAAGGAACCAGTGCGTTGTGACCGTGCAATCCAAACCATAAATACCTTGTGGATGCTAAGTGAGCAGAATCAGTGTAAAACTCTGTAAAGAGTTCACTAATAAGCAGGAACGCATTGATGGTTGCAGCAACAAGCACGAGATTTCGTAAAGTTGTAATCGCTTTCTTTGGAACTTCGTAACTTGTAACTTTATCAATAACAAGCAAGGTTAAAATAATAAAGGCTGGACCAGCGGCAAAAGCGCTTGCAATAAAGCGTGGCGCAATAATTGCTTGGTTCCAAAACGGACGTCCACCTAAACCAACAAGCAAGAATGCAGTTACCGTGTGAATGCTAATCGCCCAAACGATTGCGACAAAAACGAACGGGATATAAAACCACTTCGCTGGCATTTTGCGTTGATACGCACAGTAAATCAAGTACCCGCAAATGTGCAAGTTTAAAAGCAAGTAGACATTTAGAACAATAACATCCCAAGTTAAAAGCGACATTGGAAAGTTAAAACGAAGCAGCATGTGGTGAAGTCGGTCCGGCCTGCCCATGTCCACCGTGACAAAGAGCATGCACATAATGATTGCGGCGACTGCAAAGAGTTCGCCAAAGATAACAAGGTCATGCAATTCGCGGTTCTTGTAAATGTAGACAGGAATAACCAACATAACTGCGGCAGCCGCCATCCCAACAAGGAAGGTAAAGTTTGCGATAAACAAACCCCACGAAACTTGATCGGTCATACCTGTAGTAATTAATCCATTCACTAGCTGCGTACACCAAGCGTTCAAACCAAGCAGCGCAATTGCTGTGAGAAAAAACATCCAGAGGTGATAGCGCCAATCGCCAACGAAACTCACACGGAAACATTTCCAGAGGAAGTCTAAGTATTGTTTCATGCTTGACCTCCGCTTCTTGTTGTTCGTTCATCAAAGTAATAAAAGAATCGTGGCCTTGTTCCAACATCTTCCTTCAATACAAAGATTCGTTTTGTTCGCAAAATTTGTGAAATTTCGCTGTTTGGATCAAGCAAGTTGCCAAACTTTCGAGCGCCTGTTGGGCACGCTTCAAGACACGCTGGAAGGCGCCCTTTCCTTGTTCGCTGTAAACAGAAGTGACATTTTTCCATAACACCTCGTGCGCGAGGACGGTTGGATAAATATGCCATGTCTGGGTTAATTTCTTCTGGCGGAATATATGGTTCTGCAAAGTTAAAGTGACGAGCCCAATATGGACACGCCGCTTGACAGTAACGACAACCGATACACCAATCGTAATCGATAACCGTGATGCCGTCTTCTTCTTGCCACGTGGCCTCAACTGGGCAAACCTTTACGCATGGAGGATCTGCACATTGGTGGCATTGGATAGGCATGTAGTAATGTCCATCTTTTGGAACCATTTCTTCATCGTAGTTATGGCTTCCGTTTTCGAGGTCAAAGGTACCCGATGGCATTTCAACAACTCGGATGTACTGAATCTCTGGGCTGCGACTCTGGTTGTTTTCTTTTACACAAGCGTGCACGCAAGCACGGTTCCCGTTGCACCGACTAAGGTTTAATGCGTACCCGTACTCAACTCCCGGAATTGGACGAGGGTCACCAATCGTGACATCAATACCGTATTTATCTTTTACATCTTGTGCAATGTCTGCAAAGAGGATGTCTTTTTCACTTTGCGAAAGTTCTTTGTAGTGATCACGGAACCAATCTTCAAGTGAACGCGCTGGTGCGTCTTTCATGTCTTTTAATGGGCTAATTGCGGCCGCAAACGCAGTAATTCCTCCAGCGAATGCCACAGATTTTCTCAAGAAACTTCTGCGTGTAGCTCCTTTGCGTGCACCTTTATATGCGCTTGCGTTATTCAATACTGGCAACTGCATTAGTGACCTTCCTCCCAAGGATTTGTTTCGTGTTCCTGCCACTGCCTCAGTGGATTATGTTTATGATCATGGCGATTGATATTCGCATCGCCTTCGCCCATTCGTAGTGTGTTTGGTCCCGGAAGTAGATCCATCATAGGAAATGCCGGCGAATGCGGATCGTGGCACTGCGAACATTTCAAACGAGTCTGTTCACCCATTTCTTCATTCCAATAGCCAAGCGTCTTGCCGTGAATTCCTGCTTGCCAATCACGGTAGGTTGG
>JACNLO010000045.1 GCA_014381555.1 Planctomycetota bacterium
CTGAAACTGGCAACCACATCGGCGCAATTCAAGTTGCAGGTACTGCGATGCCAAGTCAGTTGCCGTTCTTTGTTGCTTCTTGCGACTATACATTGATTGGCGAAGAATTCTTTGCAGCGTCCGCGTATCTTTCAGGCGACCCGCTTCAAATCGGCTCACTCAAAGGGCAGGACTACGGAAAATTCCTCAGCGTACTCGTCCTAATCGTAGGTATTTTCTTTGCGACAGTAGGTTCAATGACCACATCAGAGGAAAGCGATGGTTTTGGAACAAGCGCACTCAACTACATAAAGAACAACATCCTTGGCTCTGAAGGACTCGGTTCCTTTGGTGGCGGAGATACGGACATAGAGGGAGATGACTCGTGAAAAGAACAGTCCCATTAATTATTGCAATCGTTGCGGGGTTCGTCCTGCTGATTGCAAACTTCATTCCCTATGCAGAGGGTTGGGGTTTAAGGGCGCAAGAATGGTTTAACATTCTCGCCGTTGGCGCGATGATTTTAGGCGGAGGCAACCTCATCAAACTTCACTTGATGAAAGTCTCTGGGCAACGAAAGGGCTGGGGCTATTCAGTCGTCACGATTGCTTGCTTTTTTGGAACGTTGTTTTTCGGTCTTCTAAAATTTAATGTTCATCCTAACCCGCTTTATCCAAACTATGCTTGGTCGGGCTACTATCTTGAAAGCGGTTCTGTCTTGTGGTGGATTTACCAACACATGATCGTCCCTCTTACATCGATGATGTTTGCAATGCTCGCCTTCTATGTTGCAACTGCTGCGTTCCGTGCCTTCCGTGCTAAGAACACCGAAGCAACTTTGTTGCTCGTAACAGCAGGTATCGTATTACTTGGACGGACTTACGCAGGTGTTTGGCTCTTTGAAGGATGGCTTCCAGAATCTATGCAGTGGTTACGATTCGATAATTTAACAGTTTGGATTATGGATATTCCAAATACTGCAGGCACACGAGCAATCACAATTGGGATTGCCCTTGGTGTTGTTGCAACTTCCCTACGAATCCTTCTCGGTGTTGACCGTTCATACTTGGGGCAAGATTAAACCATGTTAAAAACACTACAAAATTTAGATCGACGTTGGGTATTTCTAGCAATGTTCTTAGCAGTTGCGATTCCTATTCTTGCCAAAACAGTTTTTCCTGAAGTTGTTTCAAAACAGGCCAAGATGGTCTTTGATGCAATTGACGATTTGCCAGATGGCTCTCGTATTTTGTTGTCCTACGACTTTGACCCTGCATCACAGGGCGAATTACTCCCAATGGCGCAAGCGTTTACTCGTCACTGTTCTATCAAAGGGCATAAGCAATATTACATGGCGCTTTGGCCACTTGGTTCACCGATGGTGGACTTGTCGATTGACACTATTCAATCCGAATATCCTGACATGGTTTACGGCGAGGACTACGTCAAGTTTGATTACAAAACAGGCGGAGAGGCAGTCATTCGGATGATCACGCAAGATCTACGCGGTATGTTCGAATTGGATTCAAAAGGCGTTTCGCTCGATGACATTCCAATGACGAAGAATGTCAAGAATATTCAAGACATGGATTTGATTATCAATGTGAGTGCTGGTGATCCGGGCACAAAGCAGTGGGTGCAGTTTGCTGCAACTCCGTTTGGTATTACAACCGTTTCAGGTTGTACCGGAGTTCAGGCTCCGCAGATGTACCCATATATACCAGAGCAACTCGCTGGTGTTCTTGGAGCAATTAAAGCAGCTGCCGAATACGAGGCAGCGATCGATGAAGTCTACCCATCTATTAATGAAAATCCTAAGGCGCAAGAGGCAAAACGCAGAATGGGACCGCAGTTAGTGGCGCACAGTCTTATGATTGTGCTCATTATTCTGGGTAACGCGATCTTCTTCGTGAGTCGAAAGCGAGGTCAAGCATGAGTGCCGAAACACCAAAAAAATCAAACTCGTTAATCTGGGCAATCATTTTTATCATTGGTGCCATCATGCTTGTTTGGAGTATGACAACATCAAGAACAGGACAGGTCTGGGTAACACCTGAGCAACATGCCTTTACTGCGGATGCAGATGGTAAATATAGCGCAACCGATTCGCCAACCGCTGGCGATATAGAGTGGACAACGTACAACGTAGTTCCAGATAGCGAATTGACTCAAGAAGCAATTGATAGTGGATCCGCAACTTTAAGTTGGTCGCGCACGATTGGATTGTGGCTCGCCGCGATCTTTACGCTCTTTATTCTGTCTTTCCTTGTTGGCGATAATCCTGCGTATAAGTTTGCCGAGGCAATGGTGGTTGGGACATCTGCTGGGTATGTGATGGTGATTGGTTTGTGGGATGTTTTCGTCCCGAACTTACTTGCGAAATTGTTCCCAGTATTGGTTCAAAGTTGGACATTGCCTGGCATGGACGCAAGCGGTGGTTTCCAATGGTTGTACATTATTCCATCGATTTTAATTGTCATGTTACTTTTCCAATTGATGCCCTCGGGTGGTTGGATAAGTCGTTGGCCGATTGCCTTCTTCATTGGCATCACCGCTGGCTACCGAATGATTGGGTACGTTGAAGCGGATCTTGTTGCACAAATTAAGGCAGGGATTG
>JACNLO010000087.1 GCA_014381555.1 Planctomycetota bacterium
ATGCAGCCTGTCCTAGACGCAATCGATCATCCATACACAGTGACGTGGTTTGGAGATAATCCGAAATAGTATTTTGGTACCATGCACGCCATGGTCACATTCATAACAATTACACTTGGTTCGGCACTTGTTCTTCACCTGTTACTATTTGGACTAACAAAACTATTCGGCAAGGGCGGCGAAGGCACACTTGGTGATGTACGAACTGCAATCGGAACGTCGCTGCCAACTCCATTGGGTGTTGCAATCTGGATAATTGCTATAACACTTGTTGGCCAAAAACTTATTGAGCACTTTGGTTGGAATCCAATCAAAATTGAAGACGGGGAAGAAGTCGTAACCGCAGATGTATTACTTGCAATGATTCGCAAGGCATTCCTCATCATCCTCACAACTTGGTTTATTGCACGTGGCATTCGTGCATTTGCAGATATCCTGAATAATTGGCATAATAAAAAGGATAACATCGAACTCGATTCTACTGCTATTCAGGCACTTTCAAGCATAAGCGTTGTTCTCGTTTGGGTTCTTGGACTTGTTGTAATGCTTCAAGCACTTGGTCTTAATATGAGCGCAGTTATCACATTCGCTGGTATTGGTGGTGCTGCATTTGCCTTTGCTTCAAAGGACGTCATTGCAAATTTCTTTGGTGGTTTGCTCATCATGTTCAACCGCCCTTTCAAGATTGGTGACAAGATAAAATCTGGAAGCAAAGTCGAAGGCACTGTCAACCAAGTTGGATTGTATGCCACAATTTTGACAACTGATGACGGCAACACCTTATATGTGCCGAACTCTATTTTTAACAACAGCGAAATTCTTACCGTAAGTTAAATAAAACTGCCAAGTCATCATATAATACGGGGATGAGCGAACTAATCACAAACGATGAAACCGTATTAGAACTAGCTGATTTAATGCAAAAGGTGGTAGAGACGTCGGATCCTACACCGCCAATGATTGCAAGGGTGAAGCAAGCAATGCGGCAAGCTGGGCCAGTTACCGTTGCTAAAGCAGAAGCGCAACTTCGCGATAGGGGTTTTACAATTCCTGAACTTTTAACTTCATGCGATATTCATCTTGCGTCAGCAAGTGAAGACCCAACGCTTGATGAGCTAGAACCTTCCCACCCTGTTGCAATTTTCCGCGCAGAGAATGCTGCGATTTTGTCAGTCATTGAACGGCTTCGTGCATATATCAACTGCCCAACGGGAGCGTGTTCTCCAGAGAATCCACCTGAAAGTTCCGTAAGCGATATTTGTTTTAGTTCAACTCGCGAAGCACTCAACGAACTCATGGGAATTGATACACATTACGCTCGAAAAGAAAACTTATTATTTTCACATCTCGAGAGGTATGGGATTGATGGACCAAGCACTGTTATGTGGGCAAAGGATGATGAAATTCGAGAGATGTTAAAAGATTGGGAAGCACAAATTCGCGACCCTGAATTGAACCGAGGCAAATGGGCAACTATCCGCGAAGAACTCGCAGAACCAGCCCTTGCTGAAGTTGAACAGATGGTGCAACGCGAAGAAAAAATACTTTTTCCAATGACGCTCAAAACTTTTGACGATGCTGATTGGCAACTTGTTGATGAATCATCTTCAAATTTTGGTTGGTGCTTAATTGATCCAAGAGGAACTTTTAACCCTCGAGAAGAAGATGCAACCGCTGTCTCATTACCAATTGCTGGGAGCAACAATGAAAAAGAAAAACAAACTTCTATTGATGGAAGAATAACTTTTCCAACTGGCTCACTTTCGCTTAGTGAACTCCAAGCGATTTTTGCAACAATGCCATTTGACACGACCTTCATAGACGCGGATGACCGAGTACGGTTTTTCAGTGAAGGCGATGCTCGAATTTTCGTTCGTCCAAAGTCCGTCATCGGAAGAAAAGTACAACATTGCCATCCTCCAAAAAGCGTGCATCTTGTAGAACAAATACTTGAGGACTTTAAGTCGGGAGCACAAGACGTTGCTGAGTTTTGGTTGGAAATCAAAGAACGATTTCTTCACATTCGCTATTTTGCTGTGAGAGATGACAAAAAGACATACTTAGGCACTCTAGAAGTAAGCCAAGACATTACAAATATTAGAAAATTAGAAGGTGAACGAAAATTGCTCGTTTACGATAACTGATTTGTTAAACTGCTAAAGTGACAATTACTTTAGAAGTTCTTGGAGGTAGCGAGGGCGTTTGAGGGCCTCGAGGACAACTTCGCAATCGGCAAGAGCGCGGTGGGCTTCGTCGTGTGCGATGCCAAAGTAATCGCGGAGCGTTCCTAAGCGTCGGTTTTCAAGACCATGTTTTTTCCAAGGGATACCAAAGCAACTGCACTTCCATGGACGATCTATACTCATAGGAACTAGGTGTTCTAAAAAACTGCGATCGAAACTAGCGTTATGTGCAACAACGAACTCTGCCCTTCCAAAAATTGATTCCATTTTCGTGTAATCAAGCGTTTTGCCAATGACCATGTCATTTGTAATGCCGTGAATGCGCGTCACAGAATATGGAATAGGATCGGTTGGTTCGCGCAGAGCTTGGTATGTTTCGACTACTTCAACTTCATCGTGATGCACGGCATTGAACCGAAACAGAATAATTCCGATTTCAACAACTTCATCTCCCCTTCTGGGGCTCATGCCAGTCGTTTCAACGTCGACTATCGCACCGTGTTTTATGTCTTGTAAAATCGACGTTTGCATTATGCATCTCTTCTAAAATGTGGTTCCATCGGTGGATATGGAACTGGTTTCCATGACTCATCATCTTCCCAAAGTCCATCTTCTGCAATTACTCTTAAAACTGTTAGGGTAAAATCAAAGACAACCTTTGCCCCCGCTTCAACTACCGCCCTGTTTGCACTACTCCCATACGTTGACATGCCATGCACCAATTGTGAACGCAACATCGTCATACATTTAAATAGAGGAATCACAACATTTATCACTTCTTCAGTATCGTGATAATGTTTTCCAACTTTACGCGGTTTCGTTCTGGCTTTTCGCGCCTCTTCCTCAGTTGGGTTTCCCCAATACGAGTTAATCAAATGTTCTTCCGACAATAATCGGTCACAATATTTCCGGTTTTCAAATATCACTTCTTGTATACGTCCGCAAATATCACTTTTTACCATTCGTTTAAGAAATGCCTCGCGAGTTTTCCATTCAGGCTCGCGGTTCGTTAAATCGCTATCCCACTTTGCATACAACGTGTTGAGGGCTATCCAAGAAAAAAGGAATCGAGTGTCTGCATCATCTGGCATTTCAAATTCTTGAGCTTTTCGCATCCATGAAAATGCTCGGTGCATCCGTAATCGAATAGCATCGTGAGTTCCCGCTTCTGATAATCTCTTATGATGGTTTGACCAAAGTTTGCTAATTGCATCAAACATTACTAGTCCTTTGGTTCAATGCCCGCATTTTTCTGAAGTATATTCCAGATGCGAAGATTTTCTTCAACCTGTTCCTCAAGTAAATGCGAAGGTGTTCCATCACTATCAAATTGAGACCGAAAACGACCTTCGTACTTGCAGAAGTCCTCGATAAAATCACCTTCAAACTTCGCAACAGTTCGCTTGCTTTCAGGATTGCCTGCAACGCTCCATTTTTGTGTAGTTGGGTCGTAAGACCATAATGGCCAATAGCGAGTCGTCGTCGCGCGTTGCGCTTGATCTGGAACCAAACTATCTAGATACTTATGAGCAGTCATACATGGAACGTAACAAAGCAAGAGTGAAGGACCATTGTGCTCCACTGCCTTTTTGTACGCGCCAATCATGTGGTTCGGATACGACAGATTTACCTGAGCAACATACGCATTGTTTGCATTTGCAACTGAAAGCCCAAGTGGGAACCGTTCTGATTCTTTACCGCCTGGGGCAAATGGAGCATCCATTCCTTTTGGTGTTGCTTTTGACATTTGTCCACCAGTATTCGAATAAACATCTGTTACAAGCACCATCACAGTAACATTAAGGTTCGATTGCAACACATGCACCATCATCTGTAAGCCAATATCAAACGCCCAGCCATCTCCACCAACAATCAATGTTTGTTTATCTAGGTGACTTGAGATGGTTGAGCGTAGTAATTCTAGATGTGTTTTGATTTGAGTACTTATGGAATCAGTTTTGAGTAATGCAGATTCAATTAAATCATGTGCGTCCTTAACCCTTTGGACTTGATTGAACCTTCCCTCAAGGGTTGTGCCTTGCCCCTTCTGTGTTTCCACGAGAGCGAAAAGAGCATCACGTAAATTTGCAAATTCTTCAATGGATGCCAGATTCTCATCGCTGGTAATTGCATCAATCACAAATTGCCTTGACACTTCTGATTGATCTGATTCGTTTGCAACACCAAGAGCAATTCCGCCACCAACGGCGGCGTTGTTTTCAAAGAGTGGATTCACCCATGATGGTCCAAAACCAGTAGCATCAGTACTGTATGGAGTCTCGTATGCTTGGGATCCCCAAATGGAAGAACAGCCTGTCGCATTTGTGATTACTGTATATGGATAAAGTTGCAAGAATTTAGAAACGTATAGTGGTTCGTAACATCCAGAACAAGCGCCAGAAGCGCCAACATAATTTGGAAGGTCTTCCATCTCAGGGTTGGTGTGACGTTTTTTCGTAAAATCTACTTGTTTGTTTATGTCACCGCCTAGTTCACTACCAGATTCTAGAACATCTCTATTGTGTTCAAGTTCTTTATAATATTCTGGTGTCCGTGGCTCCATCACAATCGCTTCTTTGCGACACACTTCTGTGCAAACACTGCAACCAGTACATAAGTTTGGATCTACCGCTATGCCATATGCGTTAAGTGAACGAATTTTTTTCGATGATGGGAATTCATGATGCGATGCGTCAACTGCGTAACCGCCAATGTTTCTATAGACCTGTGATAGCGGTAAGTTTTCCAATTCCTGTTGTTGTTCTGGTGTTAATCGTACTTGTTGGAGCGCGTCGCCTGTAGGGCAATAAAACACACAATCTCCACACTCTGTGCAATTAGTTGGAATAAAAGTTGGCATTTGCGTTGCAAAACTTCGCGACAAACCCTTCCAAGTATCAGTTGGACGTGCACCTCCGCGTGCGCACTCGTAGTAATCACCAACAGTTACTTCATTTCCACGACCAGAAAGACCAAGCGTTTGAATTCGATTCTTAAATCCTTCAGCGTCAGGTGATAAGACGCTAGTGTCTGAAGAAATTATTTCGTTTTCTTTTCTAATTGTTTGTGTTGTTGGATTCGTCTCAATTGATTTTGGAACATCTGCTCGAGCAAGTGATTCCAGAGCGTGATGAAATGCTTCAATATTTTTATTGACGATTTCTTCGCCCTTTTTAGAAAACGCATACCGAATTCCGCGTTCCATCGCTTCGCTTGCTGCTTCAGAAGTAATTAACCCAAACTTCTCAAACAAAACGCGTTGCATAATCATGCTGATTTTATTTCCTAGGCCTTGATTATGAGCAATACTAAATGCATCAACCACCCATAATTCGACACTATTATCGATTATCGTTTGCTGCATTTCGTATGGAAGCGAATTAAAAATTGTTGTTGGCGATTGTGGCGTGTTAATAACACAAATGCCACCTTCACAAATACCATCGAGAATACCCGCACGTTTTTCTAAGAGGGCCGGATGATGTACCGCAACATAGTTGGGCGTATACACATCAAAACACTCGTCAAGTTTTTCTTTGGAAACTCTAAAGTGCGAAACAGTGACACCGCCAGCTTTTTTGCTGTCATACTCTGCATGGGATTCTACAAATAAGTATTCACCATTCTCGGTATTGTTTTCCTGTTGAGAATAAATATCCGCCGCGCTCTTTACCATGCTGACGGTACCATCTGAGCCGTACGCAACAATTCGACCTTGTTGCAAATCAACTCCCTCAAAAATATTTGGGATTGGTTGTGCTGGCAGTGAAGTACCCATCACATCATCGATAACTCCAACTGTAAAGTTTGTCCAGGGTTCGCCAGAATCTGCGATTGAATCTAGATGTGCAAAGACTTCCATGACAGAACCTGGATGAAAATCCTTTCCACCAACACCATAGATGCCTCCAGTAACCACTGGCAATTTTGGTAGTTTCATACCTTCAAATCCATGCACTGCTTTCATCACAGCGCTTCGAACATCTGCACATAAAGGTTCATCTTGGGCTGTGTGTGTCATTGACCTATCAAGAACTGCAATACGCTGAACAGTTGATGGAAGTGTTTCGATAAATTCTTTAGTTAGAAATGGCCTATACGCATGTACACCAAGCACGCCAATTTTTTTGTCCGGATTTTTAGTCAACATCTGGCGAACAGTAGATCGAAGGGTGCTAATCGAACTTCCTGCAGCAACAATAATATCCGTTGCTTCTGGATGTCCAACGTATTGATACGGTCCGTAAAATCTCCCAGTTAGCGAATAAAATTCTTGCATCAACTGGGGTAAAATTCTTGCTGCAGCAAGCGTGTGTGGTCTTTGAGCTAAACCCGCTTGCATATATCCATCTGGGTTTTCGTTTGCTCCCCAGACGGAAGGATGAGCGGGATCAAGCGAACGCGCCTTATGCGCCGCCATTTTTTCATGGGGCATGAAATCCCAGAAAAATTCTTCTGGCAATTCTTGCACTTGTGTTTGCCTATGTGTCGTCAAAAAACCGTCATACACAACTGCAATTGGCAAACTTACTTCCCACTTTAATCGTTCAGCAATTGCTCCGATATCTTGTAGCTCTTGAGCGTTACTAGCAAATAAAATAATAATTCCTGTATCACGAACTGCGTACACATCGCTGTGACCAGCGAAAATTGTAAGGGAATGTCTGGATAAATCTCTTGCTCCTATGTAAAAAGAGACCGGAAGAAGTTGCCCAGCGGTGTTGTACATTTCAGGAATCATTAACAAGATGCCCTGTGATGATGAGCAAGTAGCCGACCCAACACCTTTAGCTGCCATTCCTTGCACGAAAGATGCTGCGGCGGCTTCATCGCACGCCATAAAACATTGTGGCACAACACCATAGATATTTTTCTTCCCCATCGCGTTCATCTTCGCGCTTTCTTCTCCAAAGGGAGAAGAGGGAGTAATGGTATAAATTGAAATCCCACCGTTAACAAGATAAGCAACCCTAGAAATGACAGCATTTCCGTCTGTCATCACCCTTTTTCCTGTGTATTTGAAAGTTGTCGATGGATCTGTTCCGAGGGTTGGCTCAACTACTTGTTGGGTCATGTACTAACTCCATTTCTTCAAAAACCACCTCTGCTAGGGTCTAAACATCGTAGATAGTACCACTTCTAGCCCGTATGATGGTGTTATGCCAACGTTAGAAACCTCAGTAAATGGTCTGAAATTTAAGAACCCATTTGTAATCGGAAGCGGGCCTCCCGGAACGAACGCGAACGTGATTCGAAAAGCATTCGATGAGGGCTGGGGAGGAGTTGTTGCTAAAACAATTAGCATGGATGCTTCAAAAGTTACGAATGTCGCACCGCGATACGCCCGCATGCGAGCACTTGGCTCAAAGGAAGTTTTTGGTTGGGAAAATATTGAACTTATTAGCGATCGGCCTTTTGAAACGTGGCTTGAAGAATTTGACTCAGTAAAGCAATCACACCCTGAAGGAATACTGATTGCTTCTGTAATGGAAGAGTACAAAAAAGAACGATGGGTTGAAATGATCGAGCGTTGCCAAGAAGTTGGCGTCGATGCGTTCGAACTTAATTATTCTTGCCCACATGGTTTACCTGAACGGAAGATGGGGGCAGCGATGGGTGAAAACCCAGACATAGTCGCTGAAGTTACAAGTTGGGTCATGGAAGTTTCAAAGATTCCAGTTTGGGCGAAAATGACCCCGAACATTACGCACATTGCAGACCCTGGAGAGCGAGCACTCGAAGCTGGCGCAGATGGACTTGCAGCAATCAACACTATCCTAAGTGTGATGGGTGTTGACCTTGAAACTCTTCGTCCACAACCAACAGTTGAGGGTTACAGCGTTCCGGGTGGATATTCTTGTAAAGCTGTTCGACCAATCGCGCTTCGCATGGTCATGGAACTAGCACGAATGATGGAAGATGGTTTTAAAGATAGAACCATCTCAGGAATCGGCGGCATCGAAACAGGCGAAGATGCAGCTCAGTTTATTTTACTTGGCTCGCATACTGTACAAGTTTGCACTGGAGTCATGATTCACGGATACGGAATGGTAAAAGAGATGGCTGAAAGTTTGCTTGTGTTCATGGAGAAGCACAACTTTGAAACCATTGACGATTTCCGAGGTGCATCTTTACCCTACTTTAGTACTCACGCAGATTTAGTGCAGCGCCAAGCTAAAGCCAAAGCAGAAGCAAAAGCGCGGCGTGAGGGCATGGTACAAAAAGATGCGCAGTGGTCTGGGGATGATTTCGTTGAACAATCCGACAAACTTGTTTCAAACGATTAACTATCTGGAGATGTAGGTTCCACCGCCAATTTCGGAGACGCATTTGCCTTGCCCAGCTACGACTTTGCCGCGAAGTAGAACAACGTCACTTCTCCCCTTACGCTCCATTCCTTCAAAGCCGGAGTAATCAATTTTTGATAGTCCGTCTTCGTGTTTAAATGTACCCACATAATCTGGGTCGTACACAACAATATCCGCATCACTTCCAACTGCAATCGCACCCTTTCTGGGATACATGTTGAATTGTTTTGCAACGTTTGTGCTACAGACATCAACCATTGTCTGCAAATCGATTTTTCCTTCGCAAACTCCGTAAGTGTGCACTAAATCGACTCTCTCTTGAATCGATGGAATGCCATTTGGTATGAGTATGAAGTTATCTTTCCCCATATCTTTTTGACCGTTAAAATTAAATGGTGCGTGATCTGTTCCAACTGTTGAGACATTTCCATTTGCCAATCCGATCCAGAGCGCATCATGTTCTTCTTTATCACGAAGCGGAGGTGACATTACGTATTTAGCACCTTCAAAGTTAGGAAGTTCAGCATATGTTTTATCTAAAACAAGATGCGGTGCAACTGCTTCAACTGTTACATCCACTCCACGTTCTTTCGCTTCCATTGCTCTTGAAACCGCTTCACCACAAGAAGTGTGGACAACGTAAACGCTAGCCCCTGTACGTTGAGCAAATTCGCAAAGATGCGCAACTCCACCTGCCTCGACATTCCTAGGGCGAGATGGTTCATGCCATTCTGGGCCTGTTTTTCTCTCTGCGACCAACTGTTTTTGTTTTGCATCAATAAGTTCAGCGTTTTCACAGTGAGCAGTTAAAACCACACCAAGTTCTTTACATACACCCATAAGTTCTTGCAAATTTTCATCCGATATATCAAGCGCACCTTTGTACGCCAAGAAAATTTTGAACGACTGCACGCCTTCGTTTGCAACGAGCTCTCGAAGTTGTTGTTTAGCAATTTCATCGAATCGAACTACGGCAAGGTGAAATGTGTAATCGCAACAACACCCTTCTTCTGCAAGCCCTTTCCACTCTGCAAAGGCATTTGCTGGCTCGTCGTCAGGCCCCGGACAAATCATTTCGATAATCGTTGTAGTCCCGCCAACAAGTGCGGCTTTTGTTGCAGACTCGTGGTCATCAATTGCATTAGTTCCCATAAACGGAAGATGAATATGAACGTGCGGATCGATGAACCCAGGAAACACAAGTTTGCCAGTAGCATCAATTACTCGCTCACCTTCAAGACCACCACCCTCTTTGATTTCAGTAATTGTCTCTCCCGAAATCCCTATGTCTCCTACAAAAATACTTTCGGGAGAATAAATCGTTCCGCCAGCAATGACTGTATCAAACATTACTTTGTTTCCTTTGCAAAAACTTCATCAAGAACTTCAAGCATGAAGTCAATATCTTCTTCAGTTAGACACATTGGAGGCGTAATTCGAAGAACGTTTCCATAGAACCCACCCTTGCCGACAAGGAGCCCCATGTCTTTACATGTTTCGAGAATATCATTGGTAAGTTTGGTCGCGGGAGTTTTATCTTTGTCTTCGATAAGTTCAATCCCTACCATCAAACCCTTTCCACGAACGTCACCGATACATTCAAATTTTGCTTGCAAATCATCCAATCCGCCAATCAACTTGTTGCCAAGTCGTTTTGCGTTTCCTTGCATGTCATCTTCAAGAATAACTTCTAACGACGCAAGTCCCTGAGCACAAGAAACAGGATTACCTCCAAAGGTATTAAAGTGAATCGCTTCGGTCATGCTTTGTGCAATTTCTTTTGTGGTCACAACAGCGCCCAGTGGACAACCATTTCCAATTCCCTTTGCCATGACGACCATATCAGGGATGACATTGTTATTTTCAAAACCCCAAAAGTTTTCACCAGTACGACCAAAACCAGTTTGTACTTCATCGGCAATACAAATCCCACCAGCCCCCCGAACATATTTGTACGCATCTTGTAAATAATTCGGCGGCATTTCGATAATACCACCAACGCCTTGAATCGGTTCAGCGATAAATCCAGCAATACCTCCAGAACTACCCCTTTGAATTAAGTCCTGCACATCTTGTGCGTATTTTTCTCCACTTTCGGGGTCATCGTATCCAAAATGTCCACGATATCTGTTTGGTGTTGCTGCGTGCAAAATTCCAAATCCATGTGGCACGGAATATTTCCAGTTGGAATGCGCTGTCAATCCCATCGCTCCCTGCGAACCACCGTGATATGCATTACGAAGTGCAATAACATCGTAATTTTTGGTATATGCACGAGCCATCAAAATGGCAAGGTCATTCGCTTCCGAACCGCTATTTGTAAAGTACACAACATCTAGTCCATCAGGCAATGTACTTGTTAATTTTTCAGCAAATGTTGCGATGTTCGGGTGCAAGTAAATGGTTGTAGTATGTTGCAGGCGAGAATTTTGTTCGTTCACTGCTTTCATCACTCTTGGGTGACAGTGACCTGCGCTTATTGTGACAATTCCAGCAATACTGTCGAGATACCGTTTGCCTGTTTCATCAAACAAGTACTGCATGTGCCCATCCACAATCATGATTGGGTCTTTGTAGTACGTCATTAGTGCTGGCGTAAGATATTCACCTCGAAGTTTTTGTACTTCTTCCTTTGAAGGACCTTCATATTTTGATGGTACAAAGTCACAATGTGGAAGATTAGCCATGTTGTTTATCTCCAAGATTTACCAACCAGTACAAAATGAATGCTATCACGATACCCACAAACCAAGCGTAACTATAAATATCGTTAAATATCGCTGGAAAAAGTTTAGTATGGAATGCTGCGTTAATAAAACCGGGTAAGTTTGGAAGGACCGCAATTATAAGTATAAATACCGTACTCCATCTAAGTCCAGAATATTGTCCGTTTGCATCGTACAGAGAATCGCTGATTAACTTTGTTCTGCGTATTACGAAATAATCGCAAATCATAATCCCAGCAATTGGACCAAGCAGAGCGCTGTACCCAATTAGCCAAGTAAAAATGTAATCACCTAAATCGTTGTACAAACGCCAAGGCATGATGACGATTCCGATGATACACGTAATAACCCCACCTGTCCTAAACGAAATTTTACTTGGGCTAACATTTGAAAAACCGTTTGCGGGGCTTACAACGTTTGCTGCGATGTTTGTAGAAAGTGTTGCGATAGTCAATGCAATCAAGGAAATAACCACAGCAGTTGTTGAGCCAAGTTTACCGACGAGTAAAATCGGATCCCAAATTGCGCTTCCAAAAATAACGATGGTTGCTGAAGTAACCGCAATTCCTATAAAAGAAAACAAAGTCATTGTCGTTGGCAAACCAATTAACTGGCCTAGGGCTTGATCTTTTTGTGTCTTGCAGTACCTCGTAAAATCAGGAATGTTTAAACTCAAAGTTGCCCAAAATCCAACCATCGCAGTTAGTTGTGGGAAAAACATGGGCCAGAACGGTGCTGGGTTTTCTGGAGCAGGTGGAAACATTTTAGTAACACCACCAACTTTCACAGCAGCCCATATTAATAGTGCTAGACCCATCGCAATGAGAAATGGTGCAGCCCACGACTCAAGCCACTTAATGCAATCGATACCACGAAGAACTATGATGAAATTCAAAAACCAAAACGCGATGAAGCACAAAAACTGTAATCCTGTTATCCCAAGGAAAGGTAATACGTTTGTGTCCCCTGCAACATCAAGCCAACCAAGAGCACCAAGTACTTGATAGATCGCAAACCCGCCAATCCATGTTTGAATTCCAAACCAACCACAAGCGACTAATGAACGAGCGATTGCTGGGATGTGCGCTCCCTTTGTCCCGAAACTCGCACGTGCTAGAACGGGAAAGGGTATCCCAAACTTTGTGCCAGCATGCCCCATCAAAATCATTGGAGCTAAAACAATTAAGTTACCAAGAAGGACAGTTCCCACCGACTGCCACCACGTCATTCCCGCTTGAATCATGGACGCGGCAAGCATATATGTTGGAATACAAACTGACATGCCAATCCAAAGCGCGGCTAAGTGCCACTTTGACCAAGTCCTATTTTCTTCAGGAACTGGCGCGATGTCAGGATTAATGAGGTGGTTGGTCATTAGGGTTTAGTAAT
>JACNLO010000082.1 GCA_014381555.1 Planctomycetota bacterium
AATCTCTTATTGAGATTCCACGCAGCCCCCTGACTCCTAGAGTCAGGGGGCTGTTCTTTGGGTTTAAACTCTAACTTCATTTCGCGTTACGATACGTAGGAATGAACTATCGTAAAGTAGCTACTCTGATACTGTTTTACTCGCTTGGAATTGCCGCCCTCTCAGGCATACTTGCAGTTTTTCTTCCCAACACAAACAGTATCATCCCAAGACTCCTAGTCACTGCAATAGTCACTGCGATTACTGCAGCGCTTTTGCTTTTTGCGATTCAACGAATTGAGATTGAGAAGACGCGTTTGTTTGGCGGCTCTCTAGGAATTGTTACATGCGCAGCTTACTTGCTCACCCTAGGCTCAATCTGGATCGGGTACGCTATCCGCACTGTACAGTTATCAGAACAGCTTGGTCTTTCCGCACTGCTTGTCTCTGGATGTGGGGCACTCATCTCAATTGGATTTCTTGGAAATGCAAATAAGCGCCTGCTTTTCGCTGGTTACGCACTTTCAATCATTTGGTGTATAGACCTCTTGTTATGGCTTTGTGCGATTTGGCTTTATTACAATCAATCGGGCGGACAATTTTTTGGATACATCGCTTTTCCATTGCAAACCCTTTTCCCTATTATTGTTCTCTGTTTCATAAGAAAACCAATCCTATATATGTGCATGACATGCACGTTTGCTATTGCTAGTTGCATCTTTGCCCAAGTTGCAATGTTTCTCACAGAGGGAGATATTGCAAAAGACGATACACTCTTCATTCTCACCCTCATTTGCGGAGGAATCGGCGCCTTCTTTGGTATTGCAAATATCATTCAATTCAGGGCAAAAAAATATGCTATTCGTTGGGCAGAATTGGGAACCCTTGTAATCGTTTCTATTGCTATTAGCACGTTTTGTTTCAACATCTGGTTTGAAATGAACAGAGTCCACGCACCGGATTTTATTATCCGACTTGCTATTGGCACTGGCATTCTCAGTTCAACTGCGATACTTGGTCTTCTCATTGGACAAATGCTCAGGGGATCTGTTTTTACTTTGTATGATGGCAGTGGACTTCAAGGTATATGCCCTAGATGTAATAGTACACTTCAAATACCTAGGGGAAAAAGTCACTGTGCAACATGTGGCTTGCGAATGAAAGTACAAATTGAATCACCAAATTGCCGAGCATGTGGGTATGACATCACGAAAATCCCAGAAATTGATTCCTGCTCCGAATGCGGCGAACCAATTGTGTTGCCCAGTCCCGTAGAATAAACAGATGCTTCCAGTTGTTCTTTCACTTCTATTACTAGCTCCACCAGTTATAGAAATTGACTTTTCTAAATTATCTCCCGAAGCAAAAAGCGCCATCTCTGCACAACAACAAAAGAGTAACGAGAGCGCGAACGAATGGCTTACTCTTGGAAAGCTATACCAAGCACACGGCCTTGACGAAGCTTCTATTAAAGCCTACACCTACTCTGAGAAACTTAAAAGCAACCCTACTACTAGTTATTTACTCGGAATCGTTCTGGCGCGAACTGGTGAATATGAAAAAGCTATCCAAACTCTAGAAAACGTTAAGGACTATACACCGGCAATTTGGCGCCAAGGTTTTTGGTATATGGACTTAGGGAATCTTGAGAAAGCCAGTAAGAGATTTGAAACTGCAATTGATATAGACACGAACTGCGTACCAGCAATCATCGGTTTAACTCGAACCCATCTAGGCAAGGGGAACCCAAGAGAAGCAATCGTTCTTCTTGAGGACCTTATCTCAAGAGGTGGAAATCATCCATATGTACTTTTTTTGCTTGGTACAGCACATCGCCGCGCAGGCAATAACGAACTCGCATCACAATTTCTCGAGGCACAATCCAATGGTCCGCCAACTTGGGCTGACCCTTGGTTTGAGGAGATGCAGACATATAAGAAGGGATATGCAGCCGATCTTGCCCGCGCGATGGCAATGATTGATGTTGGAAATATTACAGGGGCAAAAAAAACTTTAGAAGCTCTTGCAATCCAGCACCCCAAAGAACCAGCGCTACTAAACAATCTCGCAACTGTGTACTTACAACTTCGCCAAGTCAAACTCGCTGAAGAAACCCTCAAAAAATCGATGCGTTGGTCTCCAAAGTACGCACCGTCACACCTCACAATGGCATATATCATGCGCTCGACTGGTAAAATCGACCTTGCTCTAACGTATGCTAAGAAGGCAATTGAATTGCAGGCCTCCATGTCTCAAGCACACGCTCTTGCTGGCACGCTATCTTTTCAAAAAGGAGATATGCCTTCTGCTTCTTCGTTTTTTAATAAAGCTATTGAACTTGGAAACAGCGACCCCAACATTCGAGAAATGTACGGGATGGTGTTGTTGAACACGGGTAATCCGAGAAAGTCGCTACAGGAATTTGAGTTGGTTTTAAAAACTTCACCTAAAAATGTTGGGAGCATTAGTGGGAAATGCATTGCAATTGCATTGCTAGGCGATCCTGATACAGCAATCAAACTACTCGCCCAAGCGAAGTTTGATTATCCGGACGACCCACGAATACAACATGCGTGGCAATCAGTTCTAAAAATTAAGGGCAATCAATGATACATCACGCAACTCTGTTCATAATTGTTCTTTCACAAACACAAGATACGATTTGGCTTGAAGACCAAGCAGACGAACGTGGGGTTTCACTTAACTGGGTAAGCGGTGACACTGGCACATTTAACATGCCAGAAATAATTGGCGGTGGTGCCGCCCTACTTGACTTTGACAATGATGGCGATCTTGATATTTATTTTGTACAAGGCGGGCACTTCGACTCTAAAGTTCCAGAGGAAAACATACTTCTTCGCAACGATGATGGCATGTTTATTGATGTGACCCAATCAAGCAATACTGGAGACACCGGATATGGCATGGGCGTTGCGACTGGCGATTTTAACAATGATACTTTTGTTGACATTTTTATAACTAATGTCGGCAAGAATGTCTTGTTGCAAAACAACGGAGATGGAACATTCAAAGATGTCACGAGTGCTGCTGGTGTTGGGGAAGATGGCTGGGGTGCTAGCGCGGCATTTGCAGATTTCGATGCGGACGGCGATCTTGATTTATATGTAATCAATTACTTGGTTTGGGCGCACGGTCTGGTACTGGAATGTTTCAATGCAAAAGGCATGCTTGATTATTGCTCACCTACCAATTACATGGCACCTGCGAAAGATTTGCTTTACCGTAACAATGGTGATGGAACATTTACGGATATGTCTGAACCCGCAGGCATTGGAACTCGCACCGGAACCGGTCTAGGTGTTCTCTGCAACGATTACACGGGAGATGGCAAGATTGATATTTTTGTCGCAAATGACGGGATGGCTGATCAGTTGTGGCAAAATAACGGCTCATGGTCGTTTACTGATGTCGCTGCAATGCGAGGCTGTGCCCTTGACGATGAAGGCAAAGCTAAGGCGGGGATGGGCGTAACTACGGATGATTTTGATAATGATGGGGATTTTGACATCCTCGTTTGCAATTTGTTTGGGGAGAGTGATTCGCTTTACCTAAATGAAGGCGAGTATTTTGTAGATATCACAGCAAGAAAAGGAATTCGCACTGCTACTAGGCACGCGACTCGCTTCGGGTTGGGCTGGGTGGACTTCAATAATGATGGCTTCCTTGACTTATATGAAGCCAATGGAAGAGTGCAAATGATTGGAACTGCACATACTGCAGACCCTTTTGCAGAAGAAAACTATCTGCTACAAGGGACTGCAAAGAAATGGGAACTTATCAAAGGGATTAAGAACCCTAAAGTCCATACTAGCCGAGCGGCAGTATTTGGAGACATCAACAATGATGGAGGCATTGACGTACTCGTTGTGAACCGCGATGCCCCTGCATACTTGCTTATGAATGTGCATCCAGACAGAGACAACTCTGTTACTTTTCGAGTCATCGATTCACATGGGCGAGATGCTCTTGGTGCAGTTGTCACAGCCAAAGTGAACAACAAAACAATTACACACCCAGTTCAATCAGCATGGAGTTACATGGCAGCTAATGATCCGCGAGTACATTTTGGTCTTGGCGATGCCAATGGAGTAACTGACGTAACCGTTCGCTGGGTAGATGGCTCCAAGACCACATTTGGTTCATTTGATAAAGGTTTTCACATTCTTAAAGAGGACTAACAAACTCTTTGTTATGTAGATATTTTTATCCCATTTTGTAAATTGATTATAATGTCCCCAAAAGGAAACACTATGACATTTGAATTGCCAAAACTTAATTACGAATTCGACGCGCTTGAACCACATATCGACGCACGAACAATGGAAATCCATTACACCAAGCATCATGCTGGTTACGTTGCTAACTTAAACAAAGCAATTGAAGGAACTCAGTGGGCAGATAAAACAACTGCAGAGCTTCTTCGAACACTTGACGCGCTTCCCGAAGAAATACGTACGGCAGTAAGAAACAACGGTGGTGGACACTACAACCACTCTCTTTTTTGGTCCATCATGGGAACGAATAACGAGGGTGGACCAACTGGCGAACTCGCAAACGTTATTGACACAACCTTTGGTTCGCTCGACAAAATGAAGGAGACGTTCGCTAAAGCCGCAGCAACTAGATTTGGATCTGGTTGGGCATGGCTAACTGTGAATGGAAATGGCGAACTTTGCATCTGTTCTACTGCCAACCAAGACAACCCTCTTATGATTGACCTTGGAATGTGTGGCTGTACTCCCCTACTCGCACTTGATGTTTGGGAACACGCTTACTATCTGAATTACCAAAACCGTAGACCTGATTACGTCAATGCATGGTGGAACGTTGTAAACTGGTCTGCTGTCAATGCGTTGTGGACCAATGCTCGCGCTGCAAATAGCGGCAGTTGTGGTTGTTCTTGTACTTGTAGTTCCTGATAGAAAGTTTCTTTATGCGATTTTATTTTGTCCTAGGCGCCTTCGCGCTTGCTGGCTGTTCTTCTTCTTACACAGTCACCCAGCACGGTGGCATGCGTGATGCTCTTCGCGAGGGTAATACACAAGCACGAATTTCTTTTGAAGAAATCACTTCAAAGCCACATTCATTTGCAGTAGGCGCACTTACTGATCTTGAGGGTGAAATTACTATTTTCGATGGTCTAATAGTTGTTGCTAAGACAAATGATGGTGTTACAGCAAAGTCTTCCACTCCTTCAGGAGATGAAACAGCAACTTTACTCACACTTGCGTATGTTAAGAATTGGTCAGAGGACACACTTCCACATAACCTACCCTTTGAAGAAGCAGTCGAAGTAGTTGCAAAGCGCAATGGCATCGATACTGATGAACCATTCCCATTTTACGTCAATGCCACAACAACGAACTATGAAATGCATGTTATAAATGGCTTCTGCCCTGTTGCATCTCCAGACCTTCCACCTGAAGATCAACCATGGCGACTTCATGGCGAAGAAACAGAAATGCTCATTGTTGGGTTCTTCGCAAAGAATCAAGAAGGAGTTATGACTCACCATGGTTCCAATATTCACATACATGGACTTGATACTTCTGGAGCAGAGGGAGCCTCTGGACATCTTGATTCGGTAAATATTGCACCTGGATCTACGATTTTTGTCCCTCTCAAATAACGTCCGAATATTTACTCACTTTTTTTTTATCTAACCACAATATTGCACACCCACTACATCTAGTGGGTGTTCATTTTTTAGACCCACTACCACTCGTGAATACGCATATCTGGCTTGTAACCGAACATTTTCACCTCAGTTATCGCATGCAGAGAATTAACAAGAGCGTCCGAAATCCTTCTATCTCAAGAAAAGGAAGGACTCACACATGCTTACAAAGAATCAAGTCATTGACGCCATTTGCAGACTCAACCCAACAGCACCGATTAATTGGCTTGCTGGATTTGACCTTGTAGCACTTCGACGATATTACGAGCACCTTCTTATTACACTTGAACCACGTGGAAGCCGTGGCTGGGTTCGTGGAACGGGAACTCCTGCTGTCAGTACAAGACGCCCTGCTGCATAAGATTACCCCTTTCAGACAGAGGCCTGCCCCTCCCTTTGTTAGTCGTTTTATGACTCCCCTCGTAAACTACTCACAGAGCGCGGGACAGACCTCTGTCAATTCTGCACCCATTTTCACACAGCAGAAGTGTCTGACCATAGACATGACCACAGGGCAGACCCTTACGGGAGACTACGTAGTATCAAAGCCCTGCTTCACAAGGGCTAGTTCGAGCAGGGTTCGTACCCTTGTGATGAGTTCGAGCTTGTTCACTGGCTTCGTTATAAAATCATTGGTCCCACATTCAACAGCTCGCTCATAATCGCTCACCTCGTTGAGCGCCGTAACCATAATGACAACAATATCTCGAGTTGATGGTTGAGATTTAATCTTCTGGCAAACTTCAAATCCACTCATGCGTGGCATCATCACGTCGAGAATCACCAAGTTAGGGCGCTCAGCTTCAATGCTTTCAATCGCCTCTACTCCATCTGATGCCGTCCTTATTGAACATGGGAATTCTTCAAGGAATGCTTGCATGAGTTCTAAATTCTGCAAATTGTCGTCTACAAGAAGAATAGAAGCTCTACTCAGGTCAATTTCTGGAACGGTCTGGGGTGTTGTCTCATTCACGTTGTGTATGCTATCATGCTCTATTCTCACGTGTACAAGTGGAGCCTCGACAATGGCAAAATACGCCCCCCCCTCAATCTGGACCGACGAATACAACAAGCCCTCGCTCGATTCCCTTCGCAAATTAGCCCTTAATGATGCAAAAAAAGCATTCGACAAAGCCATTTCTAAGATTATTGCTCTTGAAAATATAGAGATTGAAATAAAGTGGTATGGAGATTGTTGGTTTTGGGCGGTTGCTTTTATCTCTGACTTTATGGACGAACCTCTTGCGATTATGATTCCAGCTGAAGAGAACCTCCAAATAGCCGCCCCGCTTACACACGAATTTATCGATCAACTCTCTACACGCCGACTAAAGCGCTTCGTACGTGATGGTCTTGAACTAGCTATGCCCCCACACAAAACTTCGTGGGCGGTATGGTCAATTCCTACAACAACTGCCGTAGAAGATGTAATGCCTGTCCTGAAAAGTAAGCAAAAGTTTTACTCGCATTAAAGTAGAAGTCAGTGCATTTCCTATACTGAAACCTAACGACCATTCCTCCGTTATCGCACCTTTGGGTTAACCTCATCAAAGTAACAATATCGTTGCTCATGCTAATGACTACTGGTTTAACTACAGTTGGTTAATATGGACGAGGAGAGATATGAGAGCTCCAACAAAAAAAGAAAGCACACTCTTTTTCCACCGAGACCGTTCAGAAATTTTAAACTGAGATATAGCATCTACAGTTGATCAGTTTTGTGGGCTCAATACTGAATTGTCCCGAGTTGGGGAAGAATCTGCTTGCTGCCTCATGTAACCTCTTGTGACTAAATCTTTGAATCTTATCCATCATACGCTACGTGGCTCTTGACTGAACCCCTGTTTGTAGAGTCAAATGCCCATATAAGGACAACATACATGAGTAAACCTACCCCACACTATAAGCGAGTCGTCTTAAAAATCAGCGGCGAAAGTTTTTCAACAAATGGAACTCTTGGAATTAATCCAGATGAATTGAACACAATCGCCCGACAAATATCAGATGCGGCAAAACTTGGGACAGAAATTGCAGTCGTCGTTGGTGGCGGGAACATTATCCGTGGCGCAGAACTCGCTAGTCGAATTGGCATTGCACAAGCAACCGCTGATTACATGGGGATGCTAGGAACTGTAATTAATGCACTTGCGCTTAAGGAAGCTATAGAAAAACAAGGGCAATCCGCAAGAGTAATGTCAGCACTTGATATCGAATCTGTAGCAGAGCCATTTATTCGGGCACGAGCACTACGGCATTTCGAAAAAGGAAGAGTTCTCATACTAGCTGCTGGAACTGGGAACCCATTCTTTACAACAGATACATGTGCTTCTTTAAGAGCCATTGAACTAGAAGTTGATATTTTACTTAAAGCAACAAAGGTTGACGGCATCTACTCAAACGATCCTATGAAAGACAGCAGCGCAACGAGATACAGCAGCATTACATTCTCAGATGCAATCAACAAACAACTAGGCGTGATGGACCTCACCGCATTATCAATGTGCATGGAACATCAACTCCCTATCATTGTTTTCAACTACAAAAACGATGGGAATATCCGCAAATGCATTAGCGGAGAAACTATTGGCACCCTCGTATCAACAGAAGAAGGTTAATTCCCAATGAGTATTAATGACGAAACAAAAGATTGCCGTTCGAGAATGGACAAAACGGTTAACTATTTCGGTAAGGAACTGCATGGCGTTCGCACCGGCAGAGCAACGACAGCTCTAATTGAGTATGTAAAGATCGACTACTATGGAAGTCCTACCGACCTAAAGGATATCGCCGGAATTTCTGTAAGTGAAGCAACACAGCTCATCGTAAAACCATACGACCCTGCTTCAAAGAATGATATTATTAAGGGTCTTGAAAGTGCAAACTTAGGCCTTAATCCTCAATCTGAAGGCGACATGATTCGAATCAACATCCCTGCTCCCTCTGCTGAGCGTAGAGCACAACTTGTGGGCCAAATAAAGAAAATGGCTGAAGAAAGCAAGATTGTTATTCGTAATGAGCGGCGAGACGCTATTAAGCATATCGATGCATTAGTAAAAGACAAGAGCAACGCAATTTCTGAAGATGATGGCAAGCACGGAAAAGACGAGATCGAAACTGCCACTAAAAAACACATTTCTAAAATTGATGAAATGTGTGAAACAAAAGCAAAAGAAATTGAAACGATTTAGTTACTTCTGGCTCTGATCCAAATTGGCTCAGAGCCAAAATTTCTTGCGCAACCGAGCAGCGGGAAGCCCAAGCTGCTGGCGGTACTTTACGACTGTTCGCCGAGCAATCTCTATCCCCTGTTCCCGTAATTTCTTAGCCAGTGCATCATCGCTTAAAGGCTTCATTTTATCTTCGTTGTCGACTATTTCCTGCAGACGAGACTTCACCGCCTCCCAACTCATTTCTCCCTCAGAATCACTACCTGTGCCTCCTGAGAAAAATCTTCGAAGTGGGAAAATGCCACGAGGTGTCTGAACCCACTTGTCTGAAACTGCCCTACTCACGGTCGCAACATGGATACCAAGCATATCAGCCACTTCAACCATAGGCAGAGGCCGTAGATATGCATCTCCCTGATCTAAAAAATCGCTTTGGCGATCGGCAACAATTTCAACTATGTTGCTGAGGGTTTTCTTTCGCTGTTCAACTGCTTCAATAAGCCAACGAGCAGCATTAATATTTCTCTGAATAAAATGTTTAGCACGGTCATCAGTCCCTGGATCTGACGACATAGCTTCATATTGAGTTGATATTTTTAATGGCGGGATATTGCCAGAACGTATCCCTACAACATAGTGGTCTTGAAGGTCATCAAATTGAATAAAGGCATCTGGAATAACCGGGAGCACTCTATCTGAAGCCAAAAGGCGACCTGGGCTTAATGTCAATTCATGCATTTTGTCTATGGCACGCTTTACTCTATCAAGCCCAATTCCGGAAGAGGTAGCCACTTTTGGCAAACGATTGGAAATCAAGTCATCTAAATGCGACTCTATAACAATTGCCACATCTCCCCAACCCTCAGAATCGTCCGCCATGAATTCATTCACTTGATTAAGTAGCGACTCTTGAAGTGATCGAGCGGCAATTCCGGGTGGGTCAAGCCATTTTTGCAAAAGAAGAATAACGGCTTCAATTTCTTCAGAGGAATAATCAAGTTGAAGTTCCGAATGAATTGCCTGTTGCATGTCTTCTTCTGGAAGTGTTAAGAAGCCATCCACATCTATGAGTCCAATTAGAACTCTCCCTGCCACTTCCGTTCGATCATCAACATCAGCGAAACTCCATTGATGCAGAAGAACTTCTGACAAACTTTCTTTCCTTGCACGAATATTAGACATTGCGTCAAGTTTTGGGTCACGGTCAAGTGCTTGAGCTTTTCGTGGAGGAAGATCGGAAAAATCTGCTCCACTTTGTTCTTCAAATTCTTCAAGTCTTCCAAATTCACCCTCGGAATCATCTCCAATGTCCTGAGTGTCCAACTCTACTGGTTCAGGCTCAACAAGTTCCAATGCGATATTTGATTCTAGCTCCTGTTCAATTTTTTCTTCTAAAGCGGGCAATGGAAGTTGCATAATTTCCATAGTCTGAATAATCCTAGGAGCAAGTGTTAATTGCTGCCCTGTCTTCAACTGTTGTCCCATCTTAAATTTCATACTGTGAACCTTAAATTAATCCATGCCTTGTCTTCCGGCAATCGCGTCGGAAAGGACTTGTGTGTTGGCATATTCTATCTGCGAACCACTTGGCAATCCACGTGCAAGCCGAGTGACTTTAATCCCGCGAGAAGACAACTCGTTTGCAAGAAACAAAGATGTACTATCCCCTTCCAAGGTTGGGTTTAGACCAAGAATGACTTCATTTACTGCAACTCCCCTTGCATTTCTTTCTGGGGAATCGACACGTTGCAACAGTACATCTACGGTTAAATCGATCGCCTCAACACCAGCAAGAGGATCAATCCTTCCTGTCAATACGTGATAGACACCCTTATACATTGCTGTCGCCTCCAATCGAATAAGGTCCCTTGGCTGTTCTACGACAAGCACAACCGAAGCATCTCTTTGCGAGTCTTGGCATATAGCACACGGAGCAGTATCTGCAATGTTATTACATACATCACAACACACAATGCGATGTTTCACATCTGCAATCGATTGGCTAAGTTCAAGCGCGCGTTCAGCATCATCTTTTATAAGAAAAAAAGCAATGCGTTCGGCACTCCTCTTACCAATTCCAGGCAGTCTAGTCAGACCATCTAGCAATCTACGAACAGGTTCAGGAGTACCCTTGGAATCACGAAGTGACATCAATGACCATCCTTCTCGTTGTTTCTAACGTTAATAATAGTTCCATCAAACAAACCCCTCGCTGCTTTAACGAGTTCATCTTCTTCAACTTCATCAAAAGAAGAATCAATCGCCACAGAAGGACCCGTTTGTTGTGAGGCATCGATAATGACTTGAAATTTTATGCCAAGTTCTTTGGTCAACATTTGTTCAATTTTCTGCCGTTGAGCCAAAATATAATTCACAGAATCACGCCCCGAATCAGAGATTGACAATGTGAGTCTCTGGTCTTCAAAAGAAGAGAAGACTAAATATTTTGTTATTTTTTTCAACCCTGCGGTTTTCGATATTAATGACCTCAAAATATCCCAATTCACTTCAAGAGCTGAAGAAGATTCCTCAACAGGCAGTTCGGACACTGTCTCAACAATTGGGGGGTGGCTAACTTGATGCTCTATGCTTTTTTTTTTGATTTCACCAGAACTTGTATTCGAAGTTAGGACGGACCCAGCTTCCGCGACCTCACCAACAAGACATAACCTAGCAATCGTCGCGTCAAATAATGCCCTTCCAGAACCGCCACGACGCACCTGCCTGCTTGAAGCGTCACAGAGCGCGATTAGGTGAGTCAATGTAGCTTCATCAAAGCAATCGCCTATACGCGTAGAACTTGTTCGTGCATCATCTGAGAGTTCGAGCAACTCCGTCTCTGCCCCACACACCTTCGAAATCAGTGCATTTCGAAATGTTAACGCAACGACTTCAAGAACACGGTCTAATGAGATACCACAGAGCAGCAACGCATCAGCTGATTCTAACGCCCCTTGTATATCTTTATTTGAAACAGCATCACAAAGTCGCGTCACTGCAACTTGTGAAGGCAGCCCCAACATTTCTTCCATTTCGTCTACTTTAATTGCCCCAACGCCCCCAGCAAGAAGACGATCGAGAATCGAGAGGGCATCTCTCATTGC
>JACNLO010000083.1 GCA_014381555.1 Planctomycetota bacterium
CTGTGGTCACCTCTGTGTCTACCTCTGTGGTCACCTCTGTGTCTACCTCTGTGGTCACCTCTGAGGCTACCTCTGAGGTAAAAAAAGTGCGTTTTTAGGGCCGTGGGTGGTATTTTGCGACGACGGCTTTCAATTGGGATCGATCGATGTGGGTATAGATTTGGGTAGTTCCAATATCGCTATGACCAAGTAATTCTTGGACAACCCGAAGATCAGCACCACCTGAGAGCATGTGTGTCGCAAAACTATGACGAAGCATGTGTGGGTGGACATCCCCAATATCTGCTTGTTTTGCCAAACGTCTCACAATTTGCCAAATAGCCACCCTCTCAAGTGGTCGCCCCGTATTAGAGAGCAATAATTTGCCTTCATCTCGACCATCGTCGAACCGCATTAAGTTTGGACGGAGTTCTTCGACGTATTGCACAACAGCGTTCACGGCCGGCTCGCCGATTGGCACAAGGCGTTGCTTATCTCCCTTCCCGGTCACTAACACTACAGAAAGTGCTTCCTTTAAATCGTTTGGTGAAATACCAGCCACTTCACTAGCCCTCATTCCACCGGCGTACATCAACTCAACAAGAGCTCGGTCCCTTTGCCACAACCTTCCCGATTTTGGGTTTGCTGCTTCAATCAAAGTTTTCATTTTTTTCGGAGATAAAACATCTGGAAGACGTTTCCACCGCGTTGGTGTTTCAAGTAATCGAGCAGGATCATTTTCAATCCTATGTGAAGCTTGTAAAAAACGAAACAACATTCGAATTGTTGAAAGGTGTCTAGCAACACTTGATGCTTGCAAACCTCGCTCACGATGTAAGCAACGAATATGAGCGGCCAAATGTGCCGGTGTTACATCGTTAGCGCAGCTCACTCCTTCTGCTATAAGATCCACCCGCAATTGTTCAAGGTCGAGGCGATAGGCATCGAGGGTTGCTAGAGACAACCCCGCCTCAACGCGAAGGTACCCAAAAAAATCACGTACCTGTTGGTCGTAATTCGACAGCGTGGCCATTGATAGTCATATCTAGAGGTGCGGCGCTTGCGAGATCAGAAAGTTCTTGGTACACAGAGCACGAACTGTATGCTCCAAAACAAACACTGCACGCTTGATCGAGTCGACCAAGCGTGAACCTACCAGAACATGCAGGGTTGCCGTCTTCGATAAATGGGCAACAATTCAAGGATGTGTTTTGGACTCGTGAAGAACTCATCGCGTGTCGCTTACTATCGGCACGAGATGTACTCTTTGTGCAACAGTCGCGTTATTGTGCCCTTGACCAAGTTTCAAAGGTCAAATCGTAAGCGTTGTGCTCGTCTCTTGGCCTAGGTGTAGAAGCCGAAAGAACCCACTCCGTTTCCTCAAAGCGCGGGAAGTGAGTGTCTCCCTCAACGGTTGTATGAATGCGAGTAATGTGAAGGCGGTTTACCTTATCGATTACACTTTTGTATATTTCACCTCCGCCAATTACAAAAATAGTTCCGATCGTGTCAACATTTTGAATTTCTTCAAGCGAATGAACAACCGTTGCACCCACTGCATCAAAATCTTCTTGGCGTGTAATAACAACATTAACTCTATTCGGCAACGCTCGCCCAATTGAGTCCCACGTTTGTCGGCCCATCACAATAGTGTTTCCGGAAGTTATCTCCTTAAAATGAGAAAGATCTGCCGGCAAGTGCCACGGCATACTTCCGTTTGCCCCAATCACAAAGTTGTCTGTAATGGCGACGATTATTTCCATATTGCTAAACAGCCACCGGCGCTGAAATGTGTGGGTGGGGGTTGTATCCAACAACCTCAATATCTTCATACGTAAAATCAAATAAAGAGGTAACAGAAGGGTTAAGTTCTATCGTTGGTAGCGCACGAGTTGTTCGTGAAAGTTGTTCGCGTGTTTGCTCGATGTGATTGTCATACAAATGCGCATCACCAAAGGTGTGGACAAAATCTCCAAGCTCAAGGTTTGTGACCTGCGCAATCATCATTGTTAGAAGTGCGTATGAAGCAATGTTGTATGGAACGCCTAGAAAGATATCGGCACTGCGCTGGTACAACTGGCAAGACAACTTGTTGTTCGAAACATAAAACTGAAACATCGAGTGACACGGAGGTAAAGCCATTTGATCTATTTCACCAACATTCCAAGCACTCACTATGTGCCGTCTAGAGTTTGGATTATTTTTAATTCCATCGACGAGATTTGAAATTTGATCAATCGTGTTTCCGTCCGCAGCCTTCCAAGAGCGCCACTGGGCACCGTAGACCGGTCCTAGCTCGCCATTTTCATCTGCCCACTCATCCCAAATAGAAACCCCATGTTTATGTAGATAAGAAATATTTGTTTCGCCCCTCAAAAACCATAGAAGTTCATGAAAAATAGATCTGGTATGGACTTTTTTTGTAGTTAAAAGCGGAAAACCGTTATTTAAATCAAAACGCATCTGCCACCCAAATGTGCTCCGTGTTCCTGTTCCAGTTCGGTCAGGTTTGGGTGTCCCATGCTCAAGGACGTGTTCAAGTAATTCTAAATATTGTTTCATGGCTTGCAGTTGTCGAAGATACCATACCTACGGCACTATGATGGAGAACAAAGCACCACTACTTGATATTCGTGACGTAGCAGTCACATTTTCGAAGGGCAAAAAACAACTTACGGCGGTTGATGGCGTAAATATTCAGTTGAATAGTGGGACGACCCTTGGAATTGTGGGGGAAAGCGGGTCGGGCAAATCAACCCTAGCTCGGGCTGTGATGCAACTTATTCCAACGACCTCTGGCTCCATTTTTTTTGAAGGAACCGAACTATCTAGGTTGTCAAAAAAAGAGTTGCGACGGGTTCGTCGTCAAATGCAAATGGTTTTTCAAGACCCCGGCGGCTCACTAAATGAATATATGCGAGTGGGGCAAATTGTTTCAGAGCCACTCCTTGTCCACGGAATTACAAAGGGTGCTGGTCTTAAACGAAAAGCAACATCTCTTCTTGAGCAAGTTGGGCTACATCCCGATGACGCCAACAGGTTTCCACACGAATTCTCTGGTGGGCAAAAACAACGGATTGCAATAGCAAGGGCGATTGCTCTTCAACCAAAATTTCTTGTGTGCGATGAACCCACATCAGCACTTGATGTAAGTGTTCAAGCAAAAGTTTTAAATTTACTTTCAGATCTTCGCGATTCACTTGAACTGACAATATTGTTTATCTCACATGACCTTGCTGTTGTTCATCATTTTTGTGATGAGGTTGCGGTGATGTCAAACGGTAAAATTATTGAACACGGCAAGGTGGATCAAGTGGTTCACTCCCCAGCGCAAAAAATAACACGGGAACTTGTTGCGTCAAGTCAAGAGTGGAACTTGTCTGATTCCCCGTCTATCATCGAGTAGGGGTGATCGCCGAGATTGTTTTTGTTTACATTTTCCATCCACGTTTTTGCAACATTAATTATTTCGTCCCCAATGTACGCAGTTGGTTTTGCAAAAGATGGCTGCCATTTGGTTAGCCCAGCAAGATCTTGCAGTACAACAACCTGGCCATGACAATCTGTTCCTGCCCCACACCCAATAACGGGTATAGAAGTTGCTTCAACAACGGCGCTTGAAACCTCTGTTGGCACTGCCTCAAGAAGTAGCATTGAGGCGCCCGCTTGTTCCATCGAAACAGCGTCGTTGACGATAGTTGTGGCGGCAGTCGCTGAACGACCAGCTGTTGTGTATCCGCCGGTTTGTTTTAGTTGTTGTGGCTTGGAGCCAAGATGTGCGACAACCGCAATACCAGCATTGCAGATTGCAGCAACTCGATCAACGAACGTTCCGTCGACCTCAAGTTTAACAGCGTCTGCATTGCCTTCAGTAAGAAATCGCCCAGCGTTTTTAATCGCAGACGATTCATCTACTTGGTAACTTAAAAATGGCATGTCGCCCATAACGAACACATTCGGCGCACCGCGCTTTACCCCAGCCGTAAGTGTGATAAGAAAATCAAGTGGGGCGTGAATTGTGCTATCAAACCCAAGAATCATTTCAGCAGCGGTATCACCAACAAGCATGGCTGGTAGGCCAGCTTTTGCCATCCACCGTGCTGTTGTAGCGTCGTAGCAAGTAAGCATTGCCCACTTCGCATTTGCCTTCGACCACTTTTGCAGCGTGCGTAATGTGACAGGGCCATCTAAGCAAGAAGGTGCTGTGGCAGGTTTTGTTTCAATAGTCGATTGATCCGTCATGGTGTATATCCTCAGTATAGGAAACAGTGTATCTAATTTCCAACATATCTTTCAAAAATTGCTTTTGCGCGTTTTATATCATCAGTTCCATGGATAATCGCGCGGCCATCATGGAAGCAAATCATTTTTATTGCACTACCGTCTGGCGAGCGCTCTTCATTAAACTCGCCACGAACCATAGTTTCAGACTTTTCAAATGACCCGTGTTCTTGCAGTTTATTACTGGCAATATTTAAATCAAAGCTGTCGATACAGGGCAGCAGAACAGCCATTCTTCCACAAAGTGCAACGGGTTCAGAAGAAGTTTCTCTTAGAAACTCAAAAAGTAGTTGACCACAACACGGACAGTCTTCCGCCGGTTTTCCAAATGAAACCCGATTACTTTCAGAGTTCCAAAGGTCAAAAGTAAGAAGTGTTTTTGATATTTTATTTTTGTTTCCTGTGACAAACTTAATCACATCCATACACTGGCAAGATGCCGCTATCCCAATCGCTGGTGCAAGCACACCAACGGTATCGCATGTTTCTTGCAACCCAGTTGGTGGGGGCTGCGGAAAAAGGCAACGCAAACACGGGGTTTGCTCTGGAATGATTGTCATGACATTGCCTTGACCAGCAATAACACCAGCAAACATAAATGGGACACTTGTTTTTATTGAAAAATCATTCAAAAGATAGCGAGTATTAAAATTATCGAGACCGTCGACAATTACATCAACTCCTTCAAGGAGTCTGGTAATGTTTTTTGAAGTGAGATCTTCAACATGGGCGGTGATTTTGATTTCGCTGTTCACGCTTGTAAGATGTGCCTTAGCTGCGGTTGCTTTTGGTTGCTGTGTTTTAGCATCATCTTCAGTGAACAGAACTTGCCTTTGTAGGTTTGTTTTTTCAACAATGTCTCTATCAATTAAAACGATGTGACCAACACCAGCTCGAGCAAGCATCGTTGCTGACATGCAGCCAAGTGCACCAACACCAACAATCGCCACTGTTGAATTACAAATAGCATCCTGTCCACCATCGCCAATACCCTCTACGAGACGTTGACGGTGATAGCGGTCGGAAATAACCATTGATTAAAGAAAACCTAATTTAGAAAGCGAAGTGCGAGAACGCCTTGTTCGCTTCAGCCATACGGTGCGTTTGTTCACGAGTGTTGACGGCCTTGCCTTCACCCTTTGATGCATCCCAAAGTTCTCGTGCAAGGCATTGAGCAAATGGTTTACCCTTTTCTGCTCGACATGCTGTGATAATCCACCTGAATGTCAAACTTTGTCGCCTGCGAGCATTAACCGGCATTGGAACTTGGTAGTTTGCACCACCAACACGTTTTGAACGAACCTCAACGTTTGGTCGAACATTTTCGAGTGCTTTGTGGAAGACGTCCATTGAAGTTTTTGGTCCATCTTCATCTTTACCACCCTCTTTTTTGAGGCGAGTTTCGATTCGATTAAGAGCGTCATACATAACTCTTTGAGCGACGGCTTTTTTACCGTCTTTCATAAAGCAGTTAATGAATTTTGAAAGAACCTTGTCACCAAACTTTGGGTCTGGTTTCAATTGATCTTCTGATTTAGTTATACGTCCAGCCATTGCTATTTCCTTTCAGCTCATCTGTCACTTGATTGTGACTTTGTTCACCACATTCTGGGGGAGAATTGTGATTACTTGCTAAGCACACTGTGTGCTTTATGTTTATTTACCTTTTTTAGTTCCGTACTTGGAACGTCCCTGTTTCCGTGCATCAACACCAAGTGTGTCAAGTGAACCACGAACAACGTGGTATCGAACACCTGGAAGGTCACGTACTCTGCCACCACGAACAAGAACAATGGAGTGTTCCTGAAGGTTGTGTCCCTCACCACCTATGTACGCGGTAATTTCTTTGCCGTTTGATAACCGAACACGAGCAACCTTACGAAGCGCGGAGTTCGGCTTCTTAGGTGTAACCGTTCGAACCTGAAGACAGACGCCTCGTTTTTGTGGGCATCCTTCAATGTCACGAACTTTAGATTTGACCTTGGGCGTCTTTCTTGGTTTGCGTACGAGTTGGTTAATTGTTGGCATAAGTAATTCCGAGGTAATAGTTTGTTCGCCTTCCGTTGGGCGAGCCACATATCATAACAATAATCCCAATTCATACAACCCTGTAACACGCAAAAAGGGGACAGTCCCCTGGGGACTGTCCCCATAAAAAAGGCAAATAAACGTTGTTTCAAGCCAATCAGCGTTGATTGCATGGGGACTGTCCCCTGGGGACTGTCCCCATATATGTCTTATGACTACCAGAGTGAAACAAGGGTAAGAAGGTCGGAAGTGCCCACTAAGCCATCTTGGTCAAGGTCGGCGAGGCATCCATTGCAAGAACCCCAGTTGCTAATAATATTGAGCAAATCGCCCATCCCAACAGAACCATTCCCATCAAGATCGCCAAAGATTGTGTGCTGAAGCCACACAGGGTTAGCCATCCCAACAAATCCACCGTTTGTAACCCGAATGGTTATGAAAGTGTCATCAGGAGTCAACTCTAAACCATTGAGGTGAAAATCCAAGGAATAGGATGGAATACCAGTAGGTTCAAGTGTTTGTCGAACGGAACCATCGACAAGAACTTGTGTCTGGTAGTCACCCGCGTATCCCATACTTTCATTTGTGCGAATGGAAAAAACAACATCATTATTCCAACTCTCTGGCAGAATCGCTACCTGTCCAGTGAAAGCACTATTTACCGTTATCCAAGCAAGTGGGCCGTTTGAAGCAATACAGTGACCGCCGAGCATGCCTTCCATTAAGTTTGGTCTAGTCACACTTTCCATTGCAACGTACGTCCAAGCATGACCAACATTTCCGGGTTCGTGTGCATCGCTGTTTCCAATGCCAACAGGAAACGGGTTTGGCCAACCGTCTCGCTCCTGCAATTGTCCATTCGTTGGAGCGGCGATTCCGTTTAACAAATCATGCCACTTGTACCACGTAGACCAGTCATCATCATCGTAACTGCCACCAGAATCACATATCAACTCCATACCCGCCCAGCCATTAGTTCCATTGCCCCAATTCCACTCATAAAAACCCAAGTATGCCCAGTCATATGGGTGCGCGATAAATCCATACGCTCCAGCATCATTAATTCGGTTGATAATCGTCTGTTCGGATTCACAATCAGCATGCCCATACACCAATCCATCAGATGGGTTTGACAACATACTGGGTAAATCTTGCTCAAGAGGTAAACACAACATGTGAGAAGGCAAATCCCAAAAACCCTGTTGTCCTAATCCCATCTCTTGGCTGTATATAGAAAGCCAATCGTGGTCGTCTCTATATTGTTGGCACTCTGCCTGTCCCCAATTAAACTGAGATTCAACGTACCAATCACGATCTCCCCACACCTCCGAATATGTTATGTTCGAATGGTCCGTAAAAATTGCCCAATCAAGCCCAATCGACTCGGCGTATTCAGAATACTCGTATGGCTCCTCCTCGGTTCCATCAAGAATTACAGCGTCGACAGAAAAAGAAGTGTGAATGTGTTGATCGCCCGCAAACCACCACATCGTATTTGTGCTTCTTGGTGCAACAACTGTTTGTTCACAATTACCATCAATGGAAATGGTAACATCAGCAGCCCCACCGCGAGGTAGCGGTGGCTGCTTGTTAACCTCTACACTTTTTCGAATTGTTCTTGGCTTTCCATTTTCAACCACATCTATTTCGATATTAATCGTGTTTGTTTCACCCGGAACCATCCAGCGTGCCGAGCAAGTTTCGCGCCCAAGTTTTGATACTAAATCAACAAACTCTTTTTGTTCTTTAGCCGAGCCGCCATTTTCAAAATTGGTTTTAGCACTTTGAACTTGTTTCAGCAAATCACCTTGAGTGCGCAACGTTTTTCTGGGCTCAACTATTTGCGGCACAACTCCTAGAAATCGAATTTCTTCTACGAGCACATCATGTGCTGCGTTGATATTTCGTACTTGAATCGAAACTGGAAAATCACCTTCTTTACGCACAACCCATGGTGGACTTATTGAAACGTAAAGTCCACGTTCAAGGTTTTCTGATTCAATCCAAGGTGTCGAGTGTTCGTGCGCCCAAGAAAAAGAAGTAATAATGAACAAGACCCAGACGTATTTCATTTCTGAATAGTATCTCACCGCGAGTGAAATTACAATAATTTTTCTGCTTCAGCCGACGCAATCGTGTCACAACGCTCATTTTCGGGGTGTCCGGCATGACCCTTCACCCAGTTGGTGGTTAACTGGTGTTTTTCGCGCAGTTTGCTCAGTGGCTTCCACAAATCCTGATTTGCAACCGGTTTTTTTGCCGCGTTCTTCCAACCCTTAGAAATCCATCCATCCATCCACTCTGTTAAACCCTTCGTGACGTATTGGCTGTCAGCGTGAACCTCAACAGCAGATGGTTCACCCAACGACTCTAGTGCACGAAGAACGGCGATGACTTCCATCCTCTGGTTAGTCGTATCGGATTCACCGCCACTGCCAACGGTTTCGTTTCCGTCTCCATCACGCAAAATATACGCCCAGCCACCCGGCCCGGGGTTGCCCAAACACGCGCCATCAGTAAACAAAATAAAAGTTGGAAGTTTCGTCATCGTACACAGAGTATCGTCAGTTCTACCTCTGATACCCTACACGTATTATGACGGTCTTTCGAATCGAAGTTTCTCCTGCACCCAAAAACGTAGATACGCGTGGACGAGCAGCTTTGCACCAAGCAGAGCAACTAGGTTTCTCGCCAACATCAATCGAAACAACATCGGTCTACCTTGTGCAAGGTGACTTGGATTCCGAAGCAGTTTCCACAATTACAAACGAACTTTTATGTGATCCAGTTACCGAGTCTTCAATTATTGGGTCATCCAAGCCCAATGCCGACTCCATGATTGAGGTGCATCCACAACCTGGCGTGATGGATCCAGAGGCACAAGCAGTCGAGCGAGCAATTGAACGGTTGCTTGGAACAAAAGTACAAGTACAAACAGGAAAACGGTACGATTTCCACGGAAGCAACCCAGAGGAAGCGCATCAAATTGCTACCCACTGTTTTGCAAACACCGTCGTGCACGAAGTGCATACCCTGCCTTATCATCCAGACGAGTTCCCGCACGGTCATGCGCACGATATGACTGTTCCTGAGATTCCAATCTCAAATCTTACTGACGCCGAACTTGAAAAAATGTCGCGCGATGCACATTTATTCCTCGACCTAGAAGAAATGCAAGGCATCCAAGCGCACTACAAAAAACTTGGTCGAGAACCACGCGAGATTGAACTAGAAACACTTGCGCAAACTTGGTCCGAACACTGTGTACACAAAACACTAAAAGCAACGATTCGATACACAGGACCAGACGCAACAAATCGTCCGCACCACGAAGAACACGAAGACGGCTCCGTTACCATTCACAACCTGCTGAAATCGACGGTAGCCGCCGCAACTTTTGAGTTAATGGAAGATACAGTCGACTGGTGCTTAAGCGTTTTTGTTGATAACGCAGGCATTGTAAAATTTGATGACGAACATGCAGTTTGTTTTAAAGTTGAAACCCACAACCACCCATCTGCGCTCGAACCATACGGTGGTGCCGCAACAGGAATTGGTGGTTGCATCCGTGACATTATGGGAACGGGTTTAGCAGCAAGACCAATTGCTGCAACGGACACATTCTGTGTTGCAAACTTTGACAACGACCCTCCTGAGGGGTGCCTTCCTTCAAGGAGAATTTTAAGTGAAGTTGTTCGTGGTGTTCGTGATTATGGAAATCGAATGGGCATCCCAACCTTAAACGGCACGGTTTGGTTTGATAACAATTATGCAGGAAATCCCTTGGTCTATTGCGGATGCGTTGGGGTTATGCCAATCGATTGTATCGAGGGCGAAGCACAACGCGGTGACCACATCATTGTCATTGGCGGGAAAACTGGTCGCGATGGAATACACGGAGCAACGTTCTCTTCCGCAGAACTTACCGACACGCATGCAGATGAGTTTTCACACGCTGTGCAAATTGGTAATCCAATTACCGAAAAGAAAGCACTAGACGCAATTCTTGAAGCACGTGACCATGAATCGGGTTGCCTCTTTAGCGCGATTACCGATTGTGGCGCTGGTGGTTTCTCAAGCGCTGTTGGCGAGATGGGCGAAAAAATTGGCGCTACAGTACATCTTGAAAAAGCACCGCTTAAATACGCTGGGCTAACTCCATCTGAAATTTGGATTAGCGAGGCGCAAGAACGAATGGTGCTCTCGGTACCACCAGAAAAAGTTGCAACGATTCAAGCAATTTGCGATCGACACGATGCAGAACTTTGTGACCTTGGCGAATTCGGAACCCACGGAAATGAATTAATACTCAAGTACAACGGCGAATCAGTTGGACAAATCGACATGCACTTCTTGCACGAGGGATACCACGGATCAACCCGAACAGCAAAGTGGTCGCCCATGGAAGTTGGTCAAACTGGTAATACCGAGATTAACGTACAGACAATGTTGCCAAAACTTCTTTCGCATCCAAACATTGCTTCAAAACAATCCATTGTGCAACAATATGATCATGAAGTACAGGGCAGAAGTGTTGTCCGCCCATTCATCGGACCAACCGGAAGCGCGCCATCAGATGCCGCAGTGATTACTCCAGTTCGTGGCTCAACAAAAGGACTTGCAATCGGAAGTGGTCTTGCAACTGGTCTTGCTGATGACCCGTATTTAATTTCAGCAGCAGCAATTGACGAATGTGTTCGCAATATTGTTTGCGTTGGTGGTGACCCTTCTACCATTGCAATTCTCGATAATTACTGTTGGCCTGGAGTTAAAGATGAAGAGAGTTTGGGGCGGCTCGTTCGATGTTCACACGGTTGTTACGACGCCGCAAAGGCGTATGGCACCCCGTTTATTTCGGGCAAAGATTCTTTGAACAATCAATTTACTACTGAGTCGGGAGAAACAATTTACATTCCACCAACCATGTTGATTTCTGGTTTTGGAATGGTGGAAGATATTGCAACCTGTATCACCATGGACGCGAAAGCCGCTGGAAATTTGATGGTCTTAGTTGGCGAAACCAAATCAGCAATGGGCGGTTCGCACGTACTTATGATTGACCCAGAGGCAAACTGCAACAACGAACTTCCAAAGGTTTCATTAATAGATGGTCCCCGAAACGCACAACTTGTATTTAGGGCAATTCAAAAAGGAATGATTGCTTCTGCGCATGATTGCAGCGAGGGCGGCATTCTTGTTGCTGCTGCAGAAATGGCATTTGGTGGTGGGTTTGGTTTGGAATTACAAATTGAAGATGAATCGCTTTGTTTTTCTGAAACACCATCACGATATTTACTTGAAGTTAGACCAGAGAACCTTGATTCGTTGCAACAACATTTTGAAGGTACTCCATGCGAAGT
>JACNLO010000084.1 GCA_014381555.1 Planctomycetota bacterium
AATCTTCATTTGAACAACCTCCATCACTTTCATCAAAACCGATGAAAGTGGTCATCCTGAACCAATATTACGTTCCAGATGTCGCATCTACGGGACACCTTCTGTTTGAACTTGCTGAAAACATCGCTTCGCAAGGAGCCGAAGTACAGGTGATTACTTGTAGGCCTTCATATGGTCCAAGGGAAACTTGGCAAAAGTGCCCTCGCAAAGAATTTAAAAACGGTGTCAATGTCCACCGTATGTTCACAACACGGTACAGCAAGGACTCCATCTTGGGTCGTATCATTAACTCGATTACTTTTTTGCTTCCACTCGCTCTTTTTCATGTGTTGCCACGCCACCGAGGGGAAGTTTTCCTCTATACAACTAACCCACCATACTTAGGATTTGTAGGTGGATTCATTTCACTTATCCGAAAACACAAATATGTAGTGCTCTTGCATGACTCCTATCCCGAACTTGCAGTTTGGGTTGGTAAAATTCGAGGCGGGGGTTTCATCGATAAATTTTGGCAGTTCTGCAACAAGATTATGTATCGCCGCGCAAAGCAAATTATTGTCTTGAGCGAGGCAGCAAAGAAACTCGTTGTCAACAATTATGGGCCAGACCCAGACAGAGTCCATGTCATTCCAAACTGGGCTGATCCAAATGACTTAAAACCAAAACCAAAAAAAGAAAGCAAGTTCGCAAAAGAACACGGGCTAATCGAGCCATTTACGCTTTTATACTCTGGCAATCTTGGTCTTTACTATGAATTTGATATGATTCTCGAGGCAGCAGAACAATTGCTAGATCAAAATTTCCGCCTAGTGTTTACCGGTGCTGGTGGACAACGTCAGCACGTTGAAAACAAAATCAAAGAAAAGAAACTGACTAACACCCTGCTCCTTCCCTACACACCACAAGACCAGTTCAATGATGCTCTCTGTGGTTGCGATGCGCTTTTAGTAACAATCGCAAAGGGAATTGATGGGATAAGTTTTCCTTCTAAACTTTATACTTCCATGTCAGTTGGACGACCAATCGTTGCTTTTTCTTCCGAGAACTCCGAACTTCGACTAAAAGTAGAAACGAACCAAGTTGGCTGCTGGGTCGAACTTGGCGACACTGAGGGCTTTGTAGATTGCGTTAACTACTTAATGAAGCATGAGGAAGAAACAAAAGCGATGGGCGAACGAGCTCGGAAACTTCTTATTGATGAATATTCAATCGACGTCTCCGGAAAGAAATATTTAGATGTTCTCAAACTAGGTTACGCCAACTAGAAAAACAATCCCGCGGGTCGTTTTCTTATGTTGTCACTAGAATGTGCTAATCAAACTGGATTATGACGATACCAATCAACTGTTTCTTGAATTCCATCTTCTAAGGAAATTGTTGCCTCAAAACCTAGCAATTCTTTTGCTCTTGAGACATCTAAGAAACGCTTTGGTTGACCTTCTGGTTTGGTTGTGTCCCATGCAACTTCACCTTCATACCCCACTGCTTCTGCAATGATGTTTGTAAGGTCTGCGATGGAGGTTTCAATTCCTGTGCCTAAATTGATTGGAACGCATTCGACATCTTTTTCAGCAGCAAGTGCAATTGCTTCTGCTGCATCTGCAACGTGTAAAAATTCCCGTGTTGGCGAACCTGTTCCCCAGTTTGAAACCGAAGCAAGCCCTGCATTTTTTGCTTCGACGTACCTGCGAATGATTGCTGGGATAACATGGCTCTTTTCTTCTTCAAAGTGATCTTCAGGACCATACAAGTTTGCTGGGACAAGAACTGCGCAAGGCAAATTATATTGGCGACCGTACGTTTCGCACGCTTCGTGCAACAAACGCTTGGCCATCCCGTAGGGACCCGTTGCGCCTACTGGTTTGCCAGTCCAAATGCTGTCTTCTTGAAGTGGCAAAGGTGCATCTTTGGGGTACGAACAAGTTGTACTAATCAAGACGAACTTGTTTAAATCACTTTTACGACCTTCTTCAAGAAGCATCAACCCCATCATGGCGTTTTCATAGAGAAAGCGGGCAGGGTTTTCGACATTGGCTCCAATCCCACCGCACGCAGCAGCGAGATGGATAACAATCTGAGGTTGTTGCTCTTGATACATGCGAGCAACATCTTCTTGATTGATTAAGTCATAGTCACTGCTGCCAATTGCAACAACTTCTGCACCTCTTTTGTCGAGTGCCTTGCAAACAAAGCCACCTAAAAAACCACGTCCGCCGGTGACGATAATTTTTTTGCCTTGTAGCGACATGTTTTAAGCGTTTGCTTTTTCCATGTAATAATCAACGTACCACGTTACACATCGTTCAACGAGTTGTTCAAAACTGTACTTTGGCTCGTATCCAAGTTTTTGCAACTTCCCGATTGCTGGACAACGTCGTGGAGTTCCACCAGCACGAAGTTCGCCTGCCACTACATTCACATCTACACCACAATATTTTCCAATGGTTTCAACAAGATGCTTAATGGACACCTCTTCTTCAGTTCCAACATGGTAAATATTTCCATTTTCACCAAACTCGCCTGCGAGGAAACAACCTCGGCCGCCATCTGTCACATCACAAAATGATCTAGTTTCGCTTCCGTCACCTTGTATTTGCAAATCGATTTCTTTTTTAGTCAATCCATCAGAAGCTTTTACAATCTTTCCTGTAATTTCAGGAATTACGTGCTCAAACCCCATGTCTGGACCAATGAAGTTATGTGGTCTGAAGATAACTGTTTCAAGACCTCTGAATCCACCAACATGCAGTGCTAAAAGTTCACATGCAATTTTACCCCCACCGTAACTAAACCTTGGATTCGTTACATCAGGAATCATTAAACGTTCTGATTCGTTTGTGGGAACGTGTGTTGGCTCGTTGTATGTTTCGCTTGTGCTCGCGAGGACATACCGACGAACGCCAGCATCAAGTGCTGCTTTTATCGTGTTTTGAGTACCCTCGATACCAACCTCAAGCACCATGTCTGGTTTTTCATAGAAATACCGCGTGCCGTTTATATACGCAAGGTGCCAGACTACTTCACAGCCCTCGGTTGCTGCTCGTACTGCATCATAATCTCTCACATCACCGTCAACGAGTTGCACGCTCTCGCCAAAACGTTCTAACCGTGCTGGTTTACCACGGGAGTGATCATCTAAGACAACAACCTCATGTCCTGCTTGCAACAATTCATTGCAAAGTTCGCAACCTAGAAAACCTGAGCCGCCTGTTAGCAATACTTTCATTGGTTAACCTTTTCCTTGACCAACTGGCCAGCTTGATAATAGATTTGATCGAGTCCACCTACATTCCAAATGTCCGCAATCCATGCTTCGGGATTCGTTTTTCCAAGTTCCTTAAGCACATCACCGTACCCAGTGTGATTTGTCGCAACAAAAACACAATCCACTCCATCGAGTGCATCACTAATTGCCCAATTTTTAATTGGTTCTGAGGCAGATGGTTCATCAATAGGATCTGCTAGATGATGATCTGTCACACGAAGTTCTAAAGGCAGTTGCCGGTGGATATAGCGGCAAAGTTTAGGAACCAAACTATCACGAATATCATCGGTATCTTGCTTAAAAGTAAAACCAAGAACTGCGACTTTTTTGTCGTGAATTTTCGTTCGCTGCATAAGTTGTTCAACGAGCATCGCTGGGGTGAATTCGTTCATCTTCCAAGCCGACAAGAGCATGTCAGGATATGGGCTCCATTCATTAATCATGCCAAAGTCCTTACGCAAACAAGTTCCAGCAGTAAAGCCGGGCATTGCGAGGTTGCAACGTGGATAGTCGTGATTTGCGAGATGCCGCGTTTCGTAAATGTTTGCACCAAAGTTGTCTGCAATTAGAGCAAATTGATTTGCTACCGCGAAGTTGATATATCGAGAGATGTTATTAAAAAGTTTTACTAATTCAGCAGTAATAAAGTTAGTGCGCATAATTTCGGGGGCAAGTTTGCCAAAGAGTTCTGCAGCAACTTCTCTGCTTTCATCGTCTTCTGCACCGCAGATTTGCGGAAGCGAGCGGAGTTCAGCGTAAGCAACACCTTCAGCAATTCGCTCAGGGCAGAAACAAAGTTTTATGGTATTTCCAACAACAAAATCGGTATTACGCTCAATCCATTTGCGTACATATTCTGTGGTGCCTGGAGCGACCGTGCTTCTTAAAATAATTGTCTGATCTTTTCTAAAATAAGTCTTGAGCCCTTCAAGTACTCGCTGGATTTGTGAAAGATCTGTCTCAATGTGGTTATGTAATGGTGTTCCAACCGTAATAATTACAACAGCGCTCTTGGGTACAACTTCTTCTGGAGAACCGTGTAGCTGTAATTTCTTACTTCCGACTAATTCGTCGTAACCTGGTTCGTGGAAAGGCATTTTGCCATTATTTACAGCGTTTCGGAGGTTTTCGTCTAGATCAACTCCTGTTACGTTGACCCCTACTTCCATAAGTGAAAGCCCAAGTGGGAGCCCAACGCGTCCTGTGCCAACTATGCAAACATCGTATTCAAACATAATATCTTGATTCTGTGTCTAGAGGTCGGTGGTAGAAAAGGTGAATCATACCAATCGGCATAACACTTGTGAACATTGGTGCAACTTTTCCTAAAAAGTGATCTTTTAACAAAATGGAGAAAATCGCTAGTAATGCAAAAAACACTGTAATTTCCTGCAATTACGCCTTGTTATAGGAACACATACTCGGTACATTTCTCACTGAACGTGCCAATTTAATTCGCCAATTGTTGGCGGGAGAGCACATAAACGAGTTGGACCAATGAAAGGATTCGAATTCCATGGCCGCAAAAAAGAAAACCAAGAAAAAGACCGCAAAAAAGAAAGCTTCAACAACAGAGTGCAAACCACGCACAAAGACACAAATCATCGCTGGCATTGCTGACGATACTGGCTTAACAAGAAAAGAAGTTACTTCTGTGTTTGAATCCATGTCCGGCATGATCAAAAAGGACTTAGGCCGTCGTGGCCCTGGCACATTTACAGTACCTGGTCTTATGAAAGTGAAAAAGAAAATCGTTCCTAAACGTCCAGCACGCAAGAACGTTTTCCTTCCACTTCTAAATGAAACTCGTGACATTCCTGCGAAGCCAGCACGCAAAGCTGTCAAGGTTACTCCTTTGAAAGCATTGAAGGAAATGGTCTAATAGTTAATTCATTAACTTAAATTTAATAACGCCCTGCTCTGCAGGGCGTTATTTTTTTGTCACATTTCCTCATGGCGCATTGAGACAGCGCATGGGGACAGTCCCCAGGGGACTGTCCCCATGCATATTGCGATTGGGAACCGCGAGGGCACTTTTTCGCCTATTTTTGTGGGGACAGTCCCCAGGGGACTGTCCCCTTTTCCGAATGTGGGACAGGCACCCTCATGACAGACCGGGGACTGTCCCCATGCAAATTGCGATTGAGAAACGTAAGGGCACTTTTTTGCCCCTATTTTTGGGGACTGTCCCCTGGGGACTGTCCCCAATAGAATAGCTGTATGACACTTCCACTCGATAGAAAAAATATTACCACAGAGCAAATACATGTTGGCACATATAACTTAGATGTACTCTCAACGTTGGAAAGTGTGGAACTCTTGGCAGCAGACCATGAGGAAGCAATCCAAGCGGTTCAAGATTCCTCAGAATCAATTGCCTTGTTCATCGATGCACTAGCACCTAGAATTTCAAATGGCGGGCGTCTCATCTACATTGGCTGTGGAACTTCAGGGCGACTTGGCGTACTTGATGCAGCGGAGTGCCCGCCAACTTTTCAATCTGACCAAGATATGATTATTGGAATCATTGCAGGCGGTGATGCTTCGCTTCGAACTTCATCAGAGGCAAAAGAAGACAATCCAACTGGAATCATTCCTGAATTTGAACGAATACATTTACATGCCAACGATACGGTACTCGGCATAGCTGCTGGAGGCACAACCCCTTGGGTGCTTGGCGGCCTTGAAATCGCTAAAAAATATGGTGCAACGACTGCTTTTCTCACTTGCAGCGATGTTTCTCCAGAGGTGGACCATCTGATTCAACTCGAAACTGGTGCTGAGCCCTTAACTGGCTCGACTCGGCTCAAAGCAGGCACTGCAACAAAACTCACGCTCAATATCATCACAACGACACTCTTTACGAAACTCGGGAAGGTCTATGGCAATTTAATGGTGGACCTTAAGGCAACCAACTCAAAGTTACTCGACCGAGCAATCAGGATTGTTTCGACTATTTGCGAAATTGACCGTGAAACCTCAGCAATACTCCTTGCAAGCGCAGGCGGCGAAGTCAAGGTCGCAATCGTTATGCACAAGAAATTAGTAGAAGCAACTGAAGCAAGAACAATACTTAAAGCTGTCGGTGGCAATCTTCGCGCTGCACTATAATCTCCTGCCTATGCCATTACTTGTAACAGGAACAATCGGAATTGACACCGTCCATACCCCCAATGCAAAAGCAGAGGAGGTCTCAGGCGGATCTTGCGCGTACTTTGCCGCTGCCGCTGCATTTCACCATGCACCCGTGCGAATAGTTGGCGCAGTCGGTGGAGACTGGCCAGAAGAACACGCTTCGTTACTCTCTTCTATTGATGGTCTATGCTTGGATGGTTTAGAAAAAAGGAAGAAGTCAAAAACATTTGCTTGGGGCGGACGCTACTTCGACAATATGAACCAGCGTGAGACTCTTTTCACTGAACTTGGTGTCCTTGAAGAAGCACCCCCGGAAGTTCCAAGTTCTTACTCCGACAGCCGATTAATTTTTCTTGCTAACTCACATCCAAGTGTGCAGCTTGACTTATTAAACAAGTTTCCAAATAGGGAACTTGCAGTTGCAGACACGATGGATTTATGGATTAACATTGCACGCGACGAGTTGCTTGCACTCTTCAAAGAAATCGATGGTTTGATTATCAATGATTCCGAAGCAGAACAACTTACTGAAATCAGTAACCCAATCACTGCTGCAAGAGAAATTATTAACATGGGTCCAAGTTTTGTCATCGTGAAAAAAGGTGAACATGGTGCTGTTCTAGTTCACCGAGATGGCATTGCGGTTGTGCCAGCGTACCCACTTGATATCGATGGTGTCATTGACCCAACAGGCGCAGGCGACAGTTTCGCTGGTGGATTTATGGGGTACATCGCTGCCTCTGGGCGACTTGATTTTGCGGCGATGCAGGCAGGCATGGCTTGGGGAACAGTAACCGCTTCATTCACTCTGGGTTCGTTTGGGCTAGATGGTCTCTGCGAAACGACCCGAGAAGATCTTGAAGCTCGAATGCTCGATTTCCGCCAAATCGCACAAATTTCGTAACTAAAGTAACAAATCAAAGATAACCTTTCTATAATCTTTTTTTGGTGAATTAATTCACATTCTTTAATTATCGGAGACCTTGCTATGTATAAATCCCTCTTAATTACTATTTCGCTCCTCCTTGCCATCGGGTGCGGAGAAGAAAAAAAAGCAGCCTCAGGAGTAAGTGTTGCATCTGGGACATCACTCTGGAAAACCTCATGTGCATCATGCCATGGAGCGGATGCCAAAGGACTTCCTGAGTTAAGCCCGAATCTAATCGGCAGTGAGTTTATAGCAAAATCTTCTGACGAGGAACTTGTAGAGTACATCACCATCGGCCGAAAAGCAGAAGACCCAAATAGTGTTATGAATTTAGAAATGCCACCAAAAGGCGGAAACCCTATGTTGAAAGAAAACGATATGCTAAGTATCGTTGCTTATATTAGATCGTTGCAATAATACGATTGACAGATTGTTAAATAACCGACATAGTTGACATATAAGTCTTCTTATGTCGCACTCATTTCCAACCCCAGAACAAATCCAAAAACGTAGCGCTCGTATGAGTAGGCGCCGCGCACTTATATTGACTGGGCTCTATGTGCTCTTCATGGTGCATTTGGTGCATTGGTGGATTGCCGGCCGAACTGTAGCCCCTGCTGAATTAAACGAAACGATGTTCACCCTTGAGCAAGGGGTCGTCACTATTGGCGCCATCCTGCTCATTCTAATTTTGATAAGCATTTTCTTTTTTGGGCGATTCTTCTGCTCGTGGGGTTGCCACATTCTTGCACTTGAAGATCTTGCCTCTTGGATTCTTGGAAAATTTGGAATCAGACCAAAACCAGTTCGCTCGCGTTTGCTTCCACTTGCCGCCCTTTCTGCACTAATTTATATGTTTGTCTGGCCAACTCTTTTGCGACTCTATGAAGGTCGAGCATGGCCCGGACTTAGAGTACTTACAGATGAACAGGGTCTTGGATCTTTTACTACGGAACAATTTACTCGCAATCTTCCAGGACCACTCATGACAACCGTTACGTTTATCGTTGTTGGTGGAGCAATAGTTTGGCTAATGGGCTCGCGCGGGTTTTGCAGATATGTCTGTCCATACGGTGCACTCTTTGCTGGCGTTGACCGCGTCTCCCCCGCTGGAATCCAACTTGTTGGTGACTGCGATGGTTGCGGAAAATGTACTCCAGCGTGTACTTCACACATCAGAGTTCATCACGAAATTCAAGTTCACGGAAGAGTAGTAACACCCGGTTGCTTAAAGGATTTGGACTGCGTTATGTCTTGCCCAAGAGATGCTCTGAAATTCGGTTACAGCAAGCCACCACTTTTATCATCTTTCGATAACTTTACTAAACCAGATGTACCATGGGCTTGGACTTGGCCTCAGGAAATACTTGGGGTCTTTGTTTGTCTTGGAACTTTACTTGCAACAAGGCAACTGTACGGCGAAGTGCCATTTTTACTTGCCATCACACTTGGAGTTATCGCCGCTTGGGGTGCTGTCACTACGCTCAAATTAATCACTGATGTAAACTTAAGGGTTGGTCGCTGGAAACTAAAATACCACGGGGATTACAAGCCCGCATCCATTGGTTGGGTTTTCTTGGTGTCAGCCACTTTTGCTTTACTTGCCCACAGTGGCTGGATTCGGTGGCACGAACACCAAGGGCAGAAAGCATGGATTCAAGTGCAACGAGGTGACAGTACCCAAATCGAGCCAATGACAGAACACCTCTACATCGTGATTGATTACGGGCTGTGGAGGCCACCTTACACAGATCGGATGCTTGCTGATTTATGGCTAGGACTCGGTGAAGACAAGCGAGCAATCCCACATTTAGAGCAACTATTAATCATCTGGCCAGAAAACGAAGCAAGAAAAAAACAGCTCTATAACGCTAGAAACGCACATTAATTACCTCGGAGCAAATTAAATCTCTTTAATTTGAATTATTTGTGAAATTTCTCACGAATAATGGTTATTTTCCCTTGACAGATCCTTATCGCAGTGTATTATTCGATAAGTGGATACGGAAGTCCACTATGAATTTGAACTCTCTTATTTTTCTCTTCTCTTACTGGTCCCTCAGGCACTCCGCCGTTTCCGCCACCCTCCCTCCCTCTGCCTCACCTCGGCGGGAACACCCGGCGGAGTGCCTGGGGGACGGTTTTATATAAGGGCTTTTATATATAGAGCAAAGATTAAAAACTTTATATCTGATATACTTATCATGAAAACGCTTTAATACTAAGGATAATCCTATGCTATCACGTACTGCTGAATACGCTCTTCGAATTATGATTCTCCTCACAGAGAACAAAGACAAATCTATGACCGCTGACGAAATTGCTTCGGCTACTCTCGTCCCCGCCGGATATACGGTAAAGGTATTGCAACAACTTGGACGCGCTAAACTTTCTAAGGGCCAGCGCGGTAGAAACGGTGGTTTTATCCTTGCTTGCGACCCAAATAAGGTTAACCTTCTCCAAGTTGTAACTGTAATCGATCCGCTAGAACGCATTAAGGAATGTCCACTTGGAAGAGCAGATCACCAACATGCACTCTGCCCACTCCACCATCAAATTGACTTGGCTATCGAAGCACTAGAGAACAGTTTGTCGAGTATGACATTACAAAATGTCATCGATAGCGCTGAAGGCAGTTCACTTTGCCAAGATCATTCAAATGCAACTGCAACTCTAAGCGTCAACGCAACTGATTAATCAAACTGCACCGATTCTTTATCATCTTTTTTGCTACGGAAGCACTGAGACACAATGATAAGATTTATGGTGCCGGTTCCTAAACCAAAAATGTATTCCTGCGTGTCTCTGTGGCATTTCTTCTGTTCTGAATCTTGCCACGTTCAAAAAACATCCAGCAGAATAGTATTTTACCAGCGGACGAGTTCGCCTTCTTCGATTGTGAATGGGCGTTCTTCTCTATCGCCATCAACATCGATGAGCCAGTATAACCCGTCCGATGTTAATTCACTAAATTGCATGGGCTGCTCAGTGCCGGTTGCGGTTGCAACCTCTTTCCAATCACCATCGACCCACTCTTGCAACTTATATTCCGTACCAACTTTCAACGGAATCGTTATGGATTCATCCGTCATTCCTTCATAAGTAACCCTATCGCTCGTCGAATCGCTTGCAGAAATAGTTACTTTGTCCCCTTCATTTGAAATTGTTCTTGTTGAACCATCTTTGTGCAAAATAAATGGCAACCCAGCAGGAACCAATTCTTCTTCGATATAAAAAGCTGGGAGATACAAAATATCTCGACCCATCCCCCGAAAGTTTGCATTGTTGTTCGTAAATTCACTCCACTGTATCGCCTTCCAACTTCCAGAATTAAATACACAAAGATAAGCATACTTTTCTTCGGATGGATTCAGTACAAGTTCAACGTTCGTTGTTGTCACATAACTATCCGTAACATCTTTGTAATATTTTCCTTTAAGCCAGCGTGGCGCTTTTTCGCCCTCCCCCAACTTAGCACCTAGCGAATCTAGTTGTTCTGAAAACGTTTTACGATAGACCTTCGCAGCGACACCCGAAATGGGTGCGTATCCCTTACCGTCAGAGCCAATCACAACACTCCAAGCATGATTGTTACCCGACTTCGCCCAGTGCGGCGTGTAATCGCTTGCTACTGCAACACCACCAGCACGTCTTGCATATATCTGCATGTTCGTCATATCTTCGCAGCGACCCAATCCCCGACTTTTCATTTCTGCAAATCCCTGGTCAGTTGGATGCAAGTAAAAGATTGGATCAAAACCAATTATCTTATTTGCTTTTTGTTCAAGTAACCGCCCCGCTTCTTTTGGGTCAGTCGGGTCTTTCATTTCAAGTTCAAGCCCTGAAAACTGCTCCATCAATTCACCACGCCATGATTCTACTGGCTCGTTGCTCCCACGATACGGCAAAACATATTCACAAAAGTCATCAAAAGACAATCCCTTAGACCATGGATTTGTTTTCCAAGCGTGAAATGCAAGGTCGATATTTTCGATTAAATATTCAGAAGTTATTGACTGAGAATCTTCAACCACTTCACCCTTTGCATAATGAACTTCGCCGCGTTCTTTTTCAATTACTGACATGGCGGCAGATGCCTCGTCGTAATTATCATAAGAAAGCGCATCGAATTCGACAAGTTCATCCTTTGGATCAAAGAACAGCAACTGGGCATAGTTATGACCACTCATGTTTTCAATCA
>JACNLO010000086.1 GCA_014381555.1 Planctomycetota bacterium
GTGGCGTGGAATAAAAACCGAAATATACTTGACAAATAGGTAAAACAAGACAATACTGTAAAATGTATGGTCAGTGGAAGGAATCTATGTTTGAATTACCAGCCTTTACATCTGAAGGGTTGTTGCCCGCCGGCGATTACCCACTTACTCTGGATCAACTTGAGGAATCAATAGTCGTGCTTGGACCATCGGAACCAAAGATATGTCCGCACTGGGACGCGCACTGGCGACACCAACTTGTTACAAACCTTCGACCTTTGGCGGGACAATTGTGGGAGGTTGGAATTGACGAGATCTATATTGACGGATCGTTTGTCGAAGATAAAGATCACCCTAATGATATAGATGGTTACTTTGCGTGTGACGCGATCCAAATTGCCTCGGGTGAACTTGAGCGTGAACTCAACAAGCTAGACACATATAGAAGTTGGACTTGGGACCACACAAAACGAAGACCGTATAAAGGGTATCCAAAACTGCAATTGCCAATGTGGCACGCTCATCGAATTGAACTGTACCCTCACTTTATGGGATCGATCGCAGGTGTTGACACGCATGGAAATACGCTGGAATTTCCTGCATATTTCCGCACTTGCAGAAGAACCGGAAAACAAAAAGGTATTGTTACATTGGTGCAATCATGATACGAAACGAATCAGAATATCAACAAGCCACGCAACGGATTGAGGACGAAAAACAACGGCTTCAAGAACACATTGCGACATGGAAAGAACAAGGGTTTGATGCAAAGCAAGTGAAGAAGTTAAAAGAGCCCCTCGTCTCATTTCGATTGCAACTTGAAGAAGAAACAAAGGCGTACGAACAACTTCAAAAAGGGAAGTTCAATGTGTTTGAAAATTTGCACGGGCTTGGACAAACGTTGATTGGATTGCGAATCGCACGAGGTCTGACCCAGCGAAAACTTGCGAAATTACTTGGCGTGAACGAGACGATGGTTTCAAGAGACGAGAGAAACGAATACCACGGCATTACTGTCGATCGCGCTGTGCGGATTCTTGATGCTCTCAATGTGAAACTTGTGACACGTGTCGAAGAGATTGAACGGTCAGGAAAATAAGCTGTTTCGCCGAAAAAAGGCGTGTTTTCGAGGAATTGAGGAAATCTAGTTTATGATGTTGCTTTTGCTTAGACGAAGAGTATAATGTTACAAAAAGGCTGATAAAGAAAAAAAGAATAGTAAAAAAGTAACATTCCCAGAACTTATGATTTCAAACACCCAACCAGCACGATTGCTCGACTTCGTTCGTAGCAGGGGCATGATTCGCCCTAGGGAACTTCAAGCGATTGATGTTCCAAGAAGCGTTCTTGCTCGACTTGTCGCACAAGGCGAACTTTTGAAACGCGCCCGCGGTGTGTACACCCTTCCGGCCCACCAACTCTCACGCCACACAAGTCTTGCCGAGGTTTGTAAACGGTCACCAAGTTCAACGGTTTGTTTGATTTCCGCTTTGGATTTTCACGAACTGACAACGCAAGTCCCCCACGCTGTTTGGCTTATGATTGATGGTGCATCTAAACCGCCGACTATCATGCAACCATCCATTCGGGTTGTCTACGCTTCTGGAGAATCGCTTGTGAGCGGGATAGAGATTCACGATATTGAGGGCGTTCCTGTTCGATGTACGACTCCTGCGAAAACTGTGGTTGATTGTTTTAAATATGTTTCACACATCGGAAAAGATGTTGCAATTGAGGCGCTTCGCGACTGTCTATTGCAACACAAAGCAACCCCCGATGAACTCTATGAAATGGCGATCATTGATCGTGTTGCAAACAAAATGCAACCATACCTTGAAGTGTTGTCGTAGATGAAAAAACCAATCGTAAACATTTCGGAGTCCGTACTTAGAAAGTTATTAAATCTAAGTAGAGAAATTGGAGAAAACTACAACGCCTTGCTCACCCAATATGTGATTGAGCGATTTTTATACCGACTTTCTCGATCTAACGCATCTGATTCGTTTGTTCTCAAAGGTGCCATGTTATTTAGAGTGTGGACAAGCTCATTGCATAGGCCAACAAAAGACGTAGATTTACTAGGTTATTGTGATCCGTCTCCGATCAGCGTAGCTACTTTATTGCAAGAAATTATGACAATAAATGTTTTGGACGATGGGGTTCGGTATGACACCGATTCAATTACAGTTACAGAAATTAGAGAAGAAGAAGAACATGGTGGGGTTCGAGTGAAATTGCTTTCTTTCATTGGCACGGCAAGAATACCAATGCAAATTGATATTGGCTTTGGCGACTTAGTTTATCCAAAACCAAAACTATTAGATTATCCAACCCTTTTGGAAATGGAAGGGCCGAAACTTAGAATGTATCCAGTCGAGACAGTGGTGGCTGAAAAAGTTGAGGCTGTGATTTCGCGGGGTATGCTTAATAGCAGAGTAAAGGATTACTACGATTTATATGTTCTGTTTCGAGATTACCCATTTGATGACAAAGTTCTCAGAAAAGCAATGGTTTCAACTTTTAAAGGAAGGAAGATAGCATTTCCAAAATCACTTCCGATTGGATTGTCAAACGAGTTTGCAAAGAACGAAATGTTGAAAACATTGTGGAAGGGGTTATTGCGCCGGCTTGAAATTATCGATGTTCCTGACGATTTTAGCGTAGTTGTGCGTGCAATTAGAAATCGTGTATGGCAGATTATTAGCGAAGCTAAATCGCGTAAAAAGTAACCCAAAACCAAAACCATCAATAAATAGCCAATAACAATGATTGTCTATAAAGTTTGAATATGACATGTTCAATCTGTAATACGAAACGAGGTTAGGGAATGGTTAAGGGTTGTTGTTTTGTTTGCCACAACCGAACTTTTTGGCACATATACTCAATGTGAGCGGAATAGCATTGCATTTTGAAGATAGAGTTGTCACACTATGCTTTGGAAAGAGTAGAAATCACTTCCGTGACGCAATCGATTACATCTTATTTAGAACAAGCATCGACTGGTGGCGAAGCAGAGATGTCGGAACTCTGGCATCAAGTTGTGGACGATATCCACGAGATGGCAGTTTCAATTTGCCGCAAAGAAGCGAACCACGTCACCATCCAACCCACAATGCTTGTCAGCGAGGTGTGGTTGCGATTGCACGGCAGCGAAAACAGCAATCTCACTTGGGAAAATCGAAGGCATTTTTTTGGATCAGTTGCAAGAGCACTTTCCCAAGTGCTCGCAGAATATGGACGCAAGCGAAAAAGAGTAAAACGCGGTGGTGGAACCAAACCGGTTTCCTTACAGTTTGTTCAGAACGAACTTGGTTACAACGAACACCGAGTAGACGATTCGATAGTCGCACTCACGGAAACCCTTCAAGCACTTTCGCAGGTCAACGAGCGAGCGGAAGAAGTGGCAAGAATGAAATACATTCTTGGTCTCTCAACCAACACAATCGCTTCGATTTTTGGTGTAAGCGACCGCACCATCCGCAACGATTGGATGTTTGCACAAGCATGGCTGCGGCGCGAGCTCTCTCTAAAGTTTGGAATGGATCAGTAGCATGTTTGGGGATCGTTTCGTGAATTACGAAACCGTCAAAGAAGTGTTTGAAAAAGCAATTGGAATTCCAAAGGAAGAACGAGAACAATTTGCCATAGAACACAGTGAAAGCGAAGATATTCTTGAAGAGGTTTTGTCTTTACTAGCATGTTCACTTCCAGAAGATGTAACAGATTTTTCTTATGAACCAATGATTGGAAAAACTGTCGGTCCCTTTCAAATAACGAAACGAATTGGAAGCGGTGGTATGGGCCGAGTGTATGAAGCGAAGAACGAAAAAACAGGGAAATCTGTTGCAATCAAAATTATGCGAAAGCAGTTTTTGGGAGGCACCGCAGGCAAGCGGTTTGAACAAGAAGTTCGTGTGCTTGGCTCGTTGAATGTTCGCGGGGTTGCAAAAATAGAAAGCACAGGAACGGTTGAAATTGAAGGCGTAAAACTTCCATGGGTTGCAATGGAATTATTAGACGGTTCTGTAAGTATCACAGAGTTTGCAAAAAATAAAACCACAGATGAACAACTAGAACTACTTCGTAAAATTTGCAAGACTGTCGATGATGCACATCGCCACGGTGTGATTCATCGCGATCTGAAACCGAACAACATTCTTGTAAACAACAACGGCGAGCCCACGCTAATCGATTTTGGAATTGCAAAAGTGCTCGATGATGAACTTCGCGCAACTGGTTTGCACACACAAGCGAGCGGTTTTCTCGGTACGCCGCAGTACATGGCACCAGAGCAATTTGAGCAAGGCGAAAGTGAAACGACCGCGACAGATGTATTTTCACTTGGTGTGATTATGTTTGAAGTGCTTACGGGCGAACATCCATTTGCAACTGGCGAAAAGTCACTTCCCGCGACGATCCTTGCAATTACGCAGGGCGAGCCAACGAAAATCGAATCAATTGATCGAAGGTTTCGTGGGGACATTTCAGTTGTTGTGCATAAAGCGATCTCGCAAGACTCTCGGAGGAGATATGCAAGTGCGGGTGAATTGGGTACGGATTTGCTCCACATCATCGATGGCGAACCAGTTTCCGCAAAACCAGAACCACTTCTTACCAAACTCGTTCGAAAGCACCGGTTTGCCGCAGCGCTCTTTGCAATCACAATTCCCCTGCTCGCCATCGCAACAACAGTTTCTGTGAATTATGCAATTGACGCAAACCGTCAACTTGTTCGGAACGAAAAATTGCTGGAGTTTGCAAACAAAAATGTCCATTTGCCTAGACCACTGATCGAACAACACGAAGAATATTGGCGAACTTTTGTAGATCGCGCTTCTGCACAAGCAATTCAAATTGCAGGTGATGACAGTGTTCTTTATGCAGATTTATTATCTATGCTTGGAGGCAAAGATGAATTTACATTAGTGGAAAAAGATTTAAGTGAAGTGTATCTCAGAGCATCTGCGGTTCTCAAAAAACAAAACAACGGAGATACCCCGAAATCTCTATTGCTAGAAGCTAAATCTTGGAATTTAAATTTCTCGCCAGTCCTGTTGCAGTCGATTGTGGCATTGCAAGCAATAGATCGCAGGTGGGTGTTTGGTGAAACAATCGAATATGCTGAACTTCTCAGTTTACTGGCGCGGGCTGAACTTGATGCTGGCGAAGAAGAGTTCCGAGAGAAAGGCTTTGCCCACCTTGAAAAGGCACTCGTTGTTACTCGACAAACTAATCAAAAACAAAGGTCACAACAATTAACACTTCTAAAAGCATGGGCGCTTGTGAATAATGAAGAAGACAAAGCATCGTTGTCATACGCAATTCAACTCCTAAAAACGCAACTGCGAGAAGAACTTCAAGTCACTGAACACTTAAACGCTATAAAATTACTTTCCATTGCACACTTTAAAAGAAGCAAGATTCAGTCCAAAGTTGAAGAACTCCAAGATATAGAACTTGCAATAGACTATGGAGAAGAAGCGACAAAGGAGATTATCTCCTCTTTTGGAAATGGGTTAAACATTGCATGGCAATCAATGAATAATCTAGCCATTATATATGTAGCAAAAGCGAATTGGTTACTACAACACGATCCAAATAGAAAAGATGATATTGAATGCCTGCAACTAAATGCAGCTATCCTATGGCGCAAAGTGTTGCACCAATCGCACTATAGAGATCCAGATCACGATAGTAATAAAGAATACTACTTACCTGTTTTTCAAGAGCATTTACCAGAGGATGCACCCTCAGATGAAGAGTGGGAGCAATTTTTGCGTAGTTCGAATTCCATTTCGCCAATCTAAGATTATTCGACTGAGAAATAGATACATTTGTCTTCCGAAGTTGTTGTAACTGTCACATTACCTAATGTGGAAAAATAATTACAAGAAGAAAGGAAGACGGATGAATTACACTTTAGGTATGGCGATGACCGTGACTGCGTTAACAATAAACGCTCATGGAATACAGGCAAGAGGGTTAGAAGACTCGATACAGTGGACAACAGATGGTGGTGGAAACGGGCACTGGTATCTAACGGTTTACGCTGAAAACGGAATTTGTTGGTCCGATGCTTACAATCAGGCGATGAAATTAGGCGGTTACCTTGTCACCATCACAAGCCAAGCTGAACAAGAATTTGTAGCAGATAACTCTGACAAATCTATGCGTGCTTGGCTTGGTGGAACAAAGTCGAGTGGTAGTTGGGAATGGGTCACAAGTGAACCTTGGGATTTTACAAACTGGCACCCTGTAGCACCTAACGGTGATGGACCAGCACTAGGAAAGGACTATGGGGCAAATCACGCCCTCTGGGACGATATGGCAAACTGTAATCAACATCCTAGTTTCATTGTGGAATTTGATTATCTTGCGCCCGATGGGGAAGATTGTAATGAAAATGGTGTATCTGATATCGAAGACATCGCCAATCAAACAAGTATGGATTGTGATCAGAATGGTGTACCAGATGAATGCCAACCCGATTGTGATGGGGATGGTTGGATAGACGTTTGCGATAACGATGGCGATATTGACGGTGATGGCATACCCGACAACTGTGAAACGGATTGCAACGCGAATGGAATTCCCGATGATTATGAAATTGAGCAAGGGATAGTGGGCGATTGCAATGGTAACAATATTCCAGACGATTGTGATATATCCTCGAATACAAGCGAGGATACAAACTCAAATGGAATTCCTGATGAGTGTGAAACTGACTGCAATAGTAATGGCATTGAGGATGCCGACGATATCTCAAGCGGTGCATCGTATGACTGTAATGGTAATGGTGTTCCAGATGAGTGTGATGTGGTTGATGGTTGTATGTTTGACTGCAACATGAATGGTGTACCAGATAGTTGCGATATCGCTGGTGGATTCTCTTCTGATAACAATGCCAATGGCGTTCCAGATGAATGTGAATGTATCGCTGATATTAATGGCGATGATGAAGTGAACATTCACGACCTGCTTGCACTTATTGGATATTGGGGTTCTTCTGGACCTATCGGCGACTTAAACGCAGACGGAACTGTGAGTATTCACGATTTGCTGATTCTTGTTGCTGGCTGGGGCGAATGTACGAATGTTCCGTGCAATCCAGAACCACCAATTGCTGGCGCAGTGCAATGGTCAATTGAAGAAGGTGGGAATGGGCATTGGTATGCTACAGTTCTCACAGAATCTCTTTGCTGGTCAGACGCTAAGATTGCTGCCGAAGTGCTAGGAGGATATCTCGTAACTATTACGAGTTCAAACGAACAAGCATTCGTTGCATCGGCATCGGATAGTACAAATTGGTCATGGATGGGTGGACAAAAAGTGGTTTCTAGTTGGCAGTGGGTAACAGGTGAAGAATGGAACTTTACAAATTGGTTTCCAGGAGAGCCAAATGGTGATGGTAACTATCTTGCAAAATATTATGGAGCCAACCATCCTCTATGGAACGATCAATCGAATTGCAATGTACTTCCTTCATATATCATTGAATTCGATTAGTACCATTGAACTACGTTAGTACTAAGCACCCCGACCTTCAAAAGTCGGGGTGTTTTTTTATGTATTCGAAGACCGGAACCCAATCTTCGATTTTGGCTTACTGGGGTGGTTAGGTGGTGTTGGAGGGTTAAACAACCGTTGCAGGAGTCCGAAAATCTTTTGGATTTGTTTGCCGGTTTCGGCTCCTTGTTCGTGCATTTCCTGTTCGAGCTTCATTATTTGCTTTGCGAGTTCTTTGTGCTCGGTAAGCAATTGCCGAAGTCGAACAAATGCACGCATGATTTCAATGTTCACCTCAACAGCGCCAGCAGAGCGGAGAACACTCGAGAGCATGGCGACACCAAGTTCTGTGAATGCGTAAGGTGGGGTTCGGCGACCACCACGACCTGTTCTTTTTGAAATCACAAATTGTGATTTCAAAGAATTCCATTCTTCATTTGTTACCTGAAACATGAAGTCATTCGGGAATCTTGAAGGGTTGCGTTTCACTTGTTGAATCAAGTGCCTTATTTCTACACCATAAAAACGAGCCAACTGTTCGTCTAAAAGCACTTTTTTGTTTCGTAAGAGGACGATTGACCGCTCTATGAGATCCGGCTCAAGTACGCTTAGTTTCTTCTTTTCATCCATCTGTGTAGTTTAATTGTGTTTTTAATCAATCCTCAATAATTCACCTTTTTTCGTGTGCATTTCCGTTGTATTCATTCGTTAGACCGAAACCAAATCTTCGATTTTGGCTTACTGGGGTGGTTGGCTGGTATTGGAGGGTTAAACAACTGTTTCAGAAGCGTTGCAATAGATGGAACCATTGCGCTTATTGGAGCACACTACGATGATGACAACGGCTCTTATTCAGGAAGTGCATATGTCTACCGCTTTGATGGAAGCAGTTGGGTTGAAACCAAACTCCTTGCAAGTGATGGGGCAAGCAGTGAATTAATTCCAGCCAGAAGTTGGTGGGGGTGGTGCAAGTTTAATTGGTTTTTGCACATCTTCGTTGCGCCCAAGACAAACGATAAACATCTCGGTTGAAATGGAGCGGGATGCTTTTGGCTTAAATCCTTTGGCGGAATCGAACGAGTTCGTACATCTCTTTAATAGTTCAGGGTACGCCTCGCCTTCAAGGACTTTCATCACAAGGTTTCCGTTTGGTTTTAGTAGAGTTGCTGCCAAATCAAGAGCAACGTGGCAAAGATTCACAGAACCGTGGTGATCAATAGTTCTTGTTCCAGTAGTGCTTGGAGCCATGTCACTCAAAACTACATCAAACAATTTTCCGCCAAAATCGTCAGGTGTTAACAGAGTTACATCTTCTTGTATGGTCACGACATTATTGGGAAGCCCGTCTTCGATTGCTTTTAAGTCCACGCCAACCGCCTTGCCACCCTCACCGATTCTTTCTGAAACAACCTGCAGCCAACTTCCGGGAGCAGCACCCAAATCAAGCACAAAATCACCTTTGCTCAAGATACTTCGTTTGTCGTCAATTTCAGACAATTTATACGCAGCACGACTGCGATAGCCATTGCGCTTCGCTTCCTTAAAGAAAAAATCGTGGAGATCGCGCTGGGCAGACACAGTTCTTACCAAGAAATCCATTCAGTATCAAAGAATGGTTCACTTCCGATTGGATCAGGAACAACAAAAATACGAGCGTTGCCATCAACAGTCCGCATAGTGATTTGATTCGTGCCCTTGTTAAAGACCGCTGATAGGTGATCACCAGTAGACCCAGGTAAAATCACCGCATTACCCTGACGTAAATCTAGGGTTGCTTCGCCGTTAATCGCAGTTGCGTCAATGATGCCGCGTGATTCGCTTCGTACCCGATACACAATATTTCCACGACGATTTTCTACGGTGACCGCCTCGTTCATAACAAGTGGTGTCACTATGCGAACATTCCCATCTCGAGTTTTTATATCAATCGCTCCAGAAATTCCCTGTAGGGTGACATCACCTCGTCCGTTTATCACACGGACACCGTGAATGGTATTTGAACGAATTACAATATTTGCTGTAACTAAGCGAAGGGGGTCATCATCACATGTAGCAACTACATGTACAGTTTCGCCCAATGGACCTTTTTCAACAGTTGCCGAAGTCTTCATGTAAAGTTTTGCTACAGGAACAGCACCAACACCCTCTTCGTATTGATTTGCAGACACCACAGTGCCAGAAACCGTAGGGTCGGCAATGATGGTCACTGTTCCACCAAAAGTTTGAACATCAACAGCAACTGGGCCCCTAGTGCTCAGGTTTGCTGTGTTGAGATTAACAACTTGCGTTGATCGGCAACTTGCCAAACAAAAGATTGCGATGAAAGAGATTCGAAACATGCTCATTGTTGATTGTACCGAAGGTAGAATACGAGGATGAAAGATACTACTACAAATGTCGGACTTCACAACCATTCTTTGCCAGTTCACGGAGCAGATAATCCATCTACTTTACAACAGGGCACTGCCCCAGGAAGTTTTGCGCTTGAAGCAAGCATTGGCGGTCCAACGACGTTTAGTTCGCCAGACACTCCGGGAATGCCTGAACCATCCTCCAAAACAGCGTGGGATTTTAATCCAGCTCCGCATGCGATCCCTGTTACCCAACTTGAACACGCACGTCTTGGCTCAATTACTCCAGAAATGGCAAGGGTTGCAGAGAGTGAACCGCACCTAACCGCGGAACAAGTACGCGACGAAATTGCAGCAGGGCGAATGATTATTCCAGCAAACATCGTCCACCTTGCAATGGATCTTGACCCAATGGCAATTGGTCGAGCATCCTTAACCAAAGTAAATGCAAACATGGGCGCGTCACCAGTTTCCTCTGGCATTGAAGAAGAACTTGAAAAATTACATTGGTCGGTGAAGTGGGGCGCGGATACCGTCATGGATTTGTCAACAGGCGGTGACTTGAATGCTTGTAGGCAAGCGATTATTCGCGAATCAAATGTACCCATCGGTACGGTCCCAATTTATTCGATGATTATCGACAAAAAAATTGAAGACCTAACCCCCGAAATGATCATGACTGAGCTTGAAAATCAAGCGAAGCAAGGCGTGGATTACTTTACGATTCATGCTGGCGTTTTACACGAACATATTCCATACATAAAAGATCGTTTGATTGGGATTGTTTCTCGTGGCGGTTCGCTGTTAACGAAATGGATGATTCACCATAACAAACAAAACCCAATGTACGATTGCTTCGATGACATTTGCGATTTGATGCGGCAGTACGATGTTTCATTTTCACTAGGTGATGGTTTGCGTCCCGGCGGACTTGCCGATGCAACCGACGAAGCACAAATACGCGAATTAGAAGTACTTGGCGAATTAACCGAGCGTGCATGGGCTAAAGGCGTGCAAGTGATGGTTGAAGGACCTGGGCATGTTTCGTTTGACCAAGTTGAATACAACATGAAATTGCAGCGAACGATTTGTCACGGTGCACCGTTTTATGTGCTCGGACCACTTGTGACGGATATGTTCCCCGGTTACGACCACATCACAAGTTGTATTGGCGCAACCGCTGCGGCGTACCATGGCGCGGCGATGCTTTGTTACGTTACGCCAAAGGAGCATCTGGGCTTGCCAAAGAAAGATGACGTAAAGCAAGGGTGCATCGCGTATAAAATTGCAGCGCACTCAGCAGATATTGCACTTGGCATTCCGGGAACTCGCGACAATGATGACGAATTAACAAAAGCCCGCGCTGCACTCAACTGGCAAAAACATTTTGATTTAAGTTTCGACCCCGATTTTGCAAGGGCAATGCACGACGAAGACATGGATGTGGATACCGATTTTTGTGCGATGTGCGGTCACGATTGGTGCT
>JACNLO010000054.1 GCA_014381555.1 Planctomycetota bacterium
CTCGACTTTACTTGGTTTGAGTTGTGGCACCATGAAGGTCGTCGTGCTCGCCATGCTGCTGCAATGATGGGTCCTGATTACACCCACTGGCATGGCACGTATGAAATCGCTCGTAACTTTTACACGGACTTTATTCCTGAACTCGAAGAACTTATCGAAAAAGGGAATCATAGTGATGATCCTGCGATGAATGAAGCTGCAGTTGCACTTCAAACCGCGCTTGACGAAGTTCTACTTACAGATGACCATAAGTGGTTCATTGGAATGATGGATCCAGATGAAGCTGCTGCTCGTAAAGCCGCTGCAGAAGAAATGAAGCAACGGTATAAGCATTAATCTTTGTTTTGTAAATAATGGCGACCCCATTCGGGGTCGCCATTTTTTATGGGTAAAATAATCTTATGACACAGCAAGAACCTATTGATTTTTCTGAAGAACACGCAAGGCAAGTGCTTCGCGATCACATCACGATGATTGCGAAGAGAAGTGTTGAAAAGCATGGTCACGCAACGACGATGCGGGTCATGGAAGCCGTCCTAGATGACCGTGATGTTATTCGCAGGGATGTTGCGTGGAAACTTGATACGGCGCTTTTGCAAGCAGGGGAGTTCGCGGCTGCCGTCCCCAGCGAAGAAGGGTATGTGATAGCCTTGCACGATTGGTTTGAGGGTAAACAAGAAGTAATGCCTGTTGTCATTGCGTATCATCTCGCAACGGTAAATTATGGAGAGCATGTCGTTGAAACTGCAGAGGCAGAACTCTTTGGCGCTTCACTTTTAGGGCTTGATATTGATGCGTTCTATGAACAAATCTGCTCCATAGCCAATGATTGGGAGAACAAGTAACTTGAAATGTATATTTATGTCATAATTTCTGTAATTTGCGATTAAATAAGACAACAGAAGAAGATTAGTTTGTTATTATTTTCACGTGGTCAATCGAAATGCCCAACTCGCGATAGCGGCTCTGATAGAACTTGCTAAGACGCAGATGCGGATGTCAGCTGTGGAAATTGCCGAAAAGGCAGCCCTTTCCCAGCCATCCATCGCTAAGGTTCTCTCCACCCTTCGGCAAGGGAATTTTATCGTAAGTATCCCCGGTCCTGGGGGTGGTTTCACACTTTCACGATCACCTGAAGATATGAATGTGTTGGACATTTGTAACTTCTTTGAGTTACAAACTGCAATGCCAGATCATTGTGTAATCACTTGTTCTTGCTCTGACGATGCGCCATGCAGAGTGTGTGGCGCACTTCAAGGGGTAGATGACCTTAGAGATTCCACTCTTCGTGATATTACTATTGCCTCCCTTGCTGCTTAATAACTGCTAATCGGGAGTTTTTATTATGATGCTGCAATGACAACTGCAAAAAGACTAGCGCAATTTGGGGAAACAGTTTTTGCAACATGGAGTCGAATTGCAATTGAGAACGATGCGATTAATTTAGGGCAGGGATTCCCTGATTTTGATGCTCCAGATTTCGTAAAGGAAGCAGCAATTCGGGCAATTCGTGATGGAGAAAATCAATACTCGCGTTCGGCAGGGCACCCGCTTCTTGTTGAGTCGATAGCAGATACATTTGAAATTCCAGTAAACCCTATGGATGAAGTGACAGTCACTTGTGGTAGTACTGAAACAATCTCAAATGCTATTTTGGGTTTGGTGAATCCCGGTGATGAAGTCATTGTAATTGAGCCTTTTTATGATTCGTACCTTGCATGCCTTTCAATCGCTGGAGCAATTCCAAAAATCATTACCTTGCATGCTCCAGATTTCACCCTCAATGAAAATGAACTTCGCGAGGCGTTTAGTGAAACCACGAAGATGATTATTATAAATTCGCCACATAATCCGACAGGGCGAGTTTTTTCAAGAGATGAATTGTCGCTGGTTGCCGAACTCGCAATTCAACATGACGCAATTGTGCTTAGTGATGAGGTGTACGATAAATTAGTGCTTACCGGTACACATATTCCTATTGCGACTTTGCCAGAAATGAAAGAACGAACTATTACGCTTCGCTCATTAGGGAAAGTGTTTTCAGTTACTGGGTGGAAAATAGGCTGGGCAGTAGCTCCGTCTAAATTTACTATGGCTATTCGGCATGCACATCAGTTTACAACTTTTTGCGCCGCAACACCTTTGCAGGTTGCCGCAGCTTCTGCTTTGCGGGCGCCAAAGTCGTATTTTTTACAGTACACAACGGAATATCGCCAGAGGCGAGACCTCCTTGTTGAAGGTCTTCTACGCGTAGGGTTTAACGTGCAAAGCCCCGAAGGAACCTACTTTATTCTTGCGGATCACACTCCTTTTGGCTTTGAAGACGATATTTCGTTTTGCCACCACCTCGCTCAGAAGTGTAAGGTTGTTGGCATTCCTCCTACCGCGTTCTATTGCCAGAGCAACGAGGGGAAAGGACTTGTCCGTTTCGCCTTTTGCAAGTCGATTTTAACGCTAAAAACTGCGGTTGAGCGACTTCAAGCCCTTTGCTGAAACTCAAAATTTTGCTATGATGCCATGTTCCCCAAAAGGTAGGAGCCTTCATTATGTACGCAATCGTAGAAGACAGTGGAACTCAAATTAAGCTCAGCACAGGTGATGTGCTTGAGGTCGATATTCGTGATTTGGATGGTGATACATTCACACTTGAAAACGTCCTCATGATAGGTGGTGGAAAAGGGAAAGCAACTGTAGGAACACCGTACGTTGAAGGCGCTTCTGTCGAAGTAGAGGTTCTTGAAGAATTTAAAGATAAGAAAATCGACGTCATTAAATTCAAAAGACGTAAAGGCTACCGGCGAAAGACTGGACACCGCCAACGCTTACTCAAAGTACGCGTGGGTGAAATTACCGCAAAAAAATAATTTAGTTCTTCAGTCAGTGTAAGAGTGCGGAAGCATTTGCTATCTGACGCGCAGTATCTTGATCAGAGATACTTTGCACTCGACCACTCATTGTGGCAGGAGTGAGCAAATCTGAAAATCCATCGCTTTCGTATTGAATTGCAAGAGTGGCATCTTCAATATTCAAAACCATCCCTGTTTCGGGAGTCCCAGACTTCCAGCAGAATCCGCCACCGCCATAGACGCCGATATTCCCATTAGAAATAATGGTGTACTGAATTGCGAGATTTGTTGAAGTAGAAGACAGGGGGGTTTTTCCCGCAGCTGGGGTCCACAACACTTGCAGATGAATAATCTGCCCATCTGTGAATTCACCGCTTTTAAGTTGATCGATTGGAATATCAGTCATCCAAACATCACCTTCGTTGGCAAATCCTTCTGTGCATACGATAGTTGCACAGTTAGCTTCAAGTATAACTCGATCTAGACCCATTGAATGTACTTCAACAGTTGAACCACCACTCGATAAAAAACCGGCAGAAGAACACCCAGCAAGCGATGTAAATAGAAGGAGATAGAGTTTATGAATCATCTTTTGACACAGTATTTTTCTTTTGTACCGGTTTAGTTTCAAGTTCCTTAGTAGAAACAGAAGTATTGGGAATGCCAAGACAAGCTAAGGAGTCTCGCTCAACAATTTCTTTAACTCTCGCTCTAGGAATAGGAGGGAACGCTGTGCCTTTTATTGAAACGTTAACACTGTACAACGATTCAATTGTAAGTTGAGGGGTAGAATAGGGGAAGCCAGAACCGAAAAGTAATCGGTCGATGACGTCAAGACTCCAAGCCGTTGAAAGTGTGTTATAAACTTGCAAAGGTTGCATTGCTACGCAGGATACTTCAGCGAACACATGCTGGTGCTTTCCTGCTAGAACGAGCATCTCATCAATCCAAGGGAATCCCATTTGTGTGAATAAAATCCGAAGCTCTGGATATGTTCGAGCAACTTCATCCCAGTGAACGGGTCGTGCGAAATCAAGCACTGCAGCAGCAGGAATTGGTTGGGGCATCGTGACTATTACAGGCAAATTATGTTCACAACATCGTTCATAGATTCTCATAGCAGAGGAGTGTGTTGGATTAAAACCTGCAAGCGAGGGGGATACAGCTATTCCAACAAGTCCAAGATTGATTGCCATAGCGAAATCTTGGTCTACAGAATCTGCAAGTGGATCAATTCCAGCAATACCAAAACGTCGTTGTGAATCACGGCTTACAAAATCAGCAATGAGTTCGTTGGGAACATGTGCTCCGACTAAGTCTGCTCTATGCCCAAGGACAAGAGACGCATCAATGCAAGACATTGCGCGTCCGTGAGCAGAGGCATCGCCACAGGGTTCAGCCCAAGACCGAGGTGCGTTATCCATTAGCGTCTGAGCCGTCGAAGGGCCAAGTTGTCGTGCGTCAGACCATAATCGTGTGTGACAGTCGATAATCATAAGTCTCTCCAGTGCTAGTGTATTGTATCGGCATACGTGATGTAAAGACTAGGGGTATCATTGCATATATGACGGTTCCAGAAGAAATACCATCAAAAATAAGAGACTGTAATGAGGATGATTTTGCTAAAAATCCTCATAAATCGAGCGATAAATCTAAGCGCGTGAGGGATATGTTCACAGCTATTGCGAAAAGATACGACTTCAACAATCGCCTTCATTCCTTTTGGCTTGACCAAGTTTGGCGAAGGAGAGCCGTGGAAATGGCGAAAGTGTCCAAGTCGGACAATGTTGTTGATGTAGCGTGTGGGACGGGCGATTTGTCAATGGCATTTTATAAAGCTGGTGTGGCAAGTGTCCTTGGCATTGACTTTACTAGAGCAATGCTCGATCTTGCAGTTGTAAAAGCAGAAAATGCAGGGATGGCGATTGAATTTAGACAGGGTGATGCGATGAATCTCAATCTTCCTGATTCTTCTTATGATGTGGTTTCAATTGCTTTTGGAATAAGAAATGTGCAAGATCCTGCAAAAGCAATCGCGGAGTTTCACCGCATTTTACGTCCTGAGGGTCGCTTGATTGTTCTTGAATTTTCAACCCCTCCAAACAAATGTATCCGATTATTCAATAATATTTATACTAAGAATGTTATGCCCATTTCAGCAACCCTTATTGCAAGGGACAAGAGTGGTGCATACACGTACCTTCCAAAAAGTGTTGAAACCTTTGCAGATACCAGAGAACTCGCTGCCACCATTGAAGATGCTGGACTTCCGGTAGTGGAACAATCACTCCAATCAATGGGTGTGTGCACGATTACAAAAGCAATTAAACGTTAGTCATTTTCATTGACTTCAACTTCGGTTTTTGGGTCAAATGCTTCTGAGTTTTTCATTCCTTCTCGAACGAGGTCGTATTCTTTTGGAGTCGCTTTTGAAAAGCCAGAACATCCCAATTCGCCGATGACTTTATTGTCTTGGAGTAATAGAAGTGAAGCTGTGATTGCATCACATATTTCTTTTGATAAATCACTTCTTGCAATCCAAGGTTTCGTAACATTTGCAAAAGCACGAACAACAATTATTTCTTCTGGGTCGCATAACTTTTTATACGTTGAATTTTTGAGTGCGCCGGCATCGTGGGTCCGTGTTATCACAGCTTTTGCAACTAAATCATGTCTGCCTAAAAAATCAAAAGAAGCAAAACTCTCAGCGGTGACCCCTTGATCTGCCATAAGTGCTTGAGCAAGAAATCGACCAATGGTGGAATTCTTGTCTCCAAAAGCGAACGTTTTTCCTTTTAAGTCGGCGATATCTTGGATGTTTGCATCTTTGTGGGCGACAATTAGACCGTTGAAGCGTTTCAGCCCTTTTCGTAATTCCATTGCAAGTAATTGAATGTCAGGATTCAATTGTTCTGCAAGAATATATGAGGATGGTCCAAAACGCACAAAATCGATTTCGCCATTTGCGAGCGCTTTGATGCCAGATTCGTAGTCTTTAAAAATTGTCAGATGAATATCGACCTCTTGCTTAAGTTGAGTTTCAAGGGGAACTCGAATAGCATCTAAAATAGGTGACAACTTGCGGTACATTACAGTAGCGCGGTCAGAAGGGTAGACACCAAAATTTAAGCGGAGTGTTTTGTTTTGAGTTGCATGAGCATTACAACATAGAAATAAAAGTAGGAGTGTTCTAATCATCGTTTAATAGTAGTGTATTTTTCTAGAGCGCTGCAAGTATTGCGTCAACGTTTTCGCCTGCATCACCAAATAACATGGATGTATTTTCATTAAAGAAGAGCGGGTTTCCAACGCCAGCGTACCCTGTACCCATGGAGCGTTTCATGACAATGACATCTTTTGACTTCCACACTTCTAGCACAGGCATGCCAGCGATTGGGCTGTTTGGATCGTCAAGTGCACTTGGGTTTACAATATCGTTTGCACCAATCACCATCACAACATCCGTAGCAGGGAATGTGTGATTGATTTCATCGAGTTCCATCACGATGTCATAAGGGATGTTTGCTTCAGCGAGTAATACATTCATGTGTCCTGGAAGTCTTCCTGCTACTGGGTGAATAGCAAAAATGACTTGCGTATTATTATCTCGAAGTTTTTTAGTAATTTTCGCAATAGTGTGTTGCGCTTGAGCAACAGCCATTCCGTAGCCTGGAACGATGATTACACTCTTTGCGTTGTTGAGCAATGTTGCAGTGTGAGCAATATCAATGGAAGTAACTTCGCCTTCGGGAGTTTGCATCGCTCCGCTACCACCATCGCCGGTGCCAAATCCACCTAGGATTACACTGATTAGTGAGCGGTTCATTCCGCGACACATGATTAAACTCAAAATCAAACCACTTGAACCCACAAGTGCTCCGACAATAATTAACAAATCATTCCCAAGCATAAAGCCAGCAGCAGCAGCAGCCCAACCGGAATAACTGTTGAGCATCGAGACTACAACTGGCATGTCTGCTCCACCAATTGCCATCACGAGGTGTATTCCAAGGAGACCAGTGATAACCATTGCAGCAAGTAGATACAGCATGGAATTGTCGCTGTGTCCTGTAAACAAAATGCCAAGCCAAATCGTCACGCCAACGACTATAAGGTTCAGTGCATGCCTAGCAGGTATGAGTAGCGGTTTGCCCGAAAGAAGGCCGTGCAATTTACCAAAAGCGATGATGGAACCTGTAAAAGTTATTGAACCTATACACACACCAATATACACTTCAATTTCATGAATCGTAATCTCGATTGGGGATAAGCCATCTAGCGATGTTGGGTTGAGTTGTAAGCCGAGTCCGACAAGTACTGCGGCTGCCCCAACGAAACTGTGCAAAATAGCAACTAGTTGTGGCATCTCGGTCATTTTCACTCTTCGGGCAAGGGTTGCTCCAATTAAAATTGCTGGAAATAATGCAACTGCTAAAATTGCATAAGCTGTGACATCTTTGCTTCCTGTAACTGCGGCGAGTGCAATGAGCATGCCGAGCATGCCAAATATGTTCCCGCGTCTAGCAGTTTCCTGATTGGAAAGTCCGCCTAAACTTAAAATAAAGAGGACGGCTGCAACAATATAAAAGATAGTTACTAGACTCTCTGGCATTGGTTACCTTCTAAACATCGCAAGCATTCGGTTTGTGACAAGGAAACCGCCTGCAACATTAATTGCAGCAAGCAGTACGGCAGCAGCGCCAAGAATAACGGTTGCGTTTATTTCTGGTTGCGAGAGTTGTAAAATGCCACCAATAATGATGATTCCGGAGATTGCATTCGTGACACTCATAAGTGGAGTATGTAGCGCGGGCTTCACGTTCCAAATTACTTGCCATCCAACAAAGCAAGCTAGGACAAAGACGATGAAGTGCGACAAGAATGATTCAGGAACATTTGTCCCTACGTAAATAATTCCAATAGCAGCTACTAGAATTAAAATCATCTTGAAAATTTTGGTGAAGATGCAGGTAGAAGCAGGTTCTTCTTCTGCTGGAACTTTTGGTGATTCAGCTTCGGGTCGTTTCCCTGTGTCAACAGAATACGCAGGTCCGGGATTGCGTGGCTTGGGTGGTGGCCAAGTAACACTGCCATGGTTTAGAACGAGGGCACCACGAATGACATCATCTTCCATGTTGATATCGTAATTTTCAGCGCCACCTAGTTCATCAATTAGGTGCACAATAGCGGTGGAGTAAAGACGGCTTGAAAGAGCTGCCATTCGACTTGGCAAATCTGTGTATCCAATAATAGTGACGCCGTGATGGACGATGGCTTCGTTTGGTTTTGTAAGTGTGCAGTTACCACCTTGTTCTGCTGCGAGGTCTACAATTACTGAACCCTCCCGCATACTTTCGACCATGCCAGCGGTGATAAGTTTTGGAGCCTCTCTGCCGGGAATAAGTGCCGTAGTGATGATGATGTCGACGTCAATTGCTTGCTTTGCGAATAATTTCAATTCTGCTTTGAGGAAATCGTCCGACATTGTCTTAGCGTATCCGCCACCGCCTTCACCATCTTCAGTCGGAAAATCAAGTTCAAGGAATTCACCACCGAGTGATTCAACTTGTTCGCGAACTGCAAGACGAGTGTCGAATGCTCGGACGATTGCACCGAGTCCCTTTGCGGCACCAACGGCAGCAAGCCCAGCAACTCCGCCACCGATTACTAAGACTTTCGCGGGTTCGATTTTTCCTGCAGCAGTTACTTGCCCAGTAAAGAAGTGTGGGAATGCGTGCGCAGCTTCTACAACCGCTCGGTACCCAGCAACATTTGCCATGGAACTAAGTGCATCCATTTTTTGGGCGCGAGTAATCCTCGGAATGCAATCCATAGCAAGGACAGTTGCTTTCTTCTCGCTGAGTTGTTCCATTAACTCGCCGTTTTTTGCTGGCCAGAAAAATGAAATGATTGTCCCGCTGCTTTTTAGTAAGTCGACTTCATGGGGCTGCGGTTCCCGAACCTTTGCAATGATGTCGCTCCGAGACCACAACTCTTTTGTATCAGTGAGTATCTCTGCACCGACTTCTTCATATTTTGGGTTTCCATAGTCGGCATGGATGCCCGCTTCTGATTCGACGAGGACTTCAAACCCCATTTTTTTGAGCGCTTCAATCCCTCTTGGGACAAGAGCGACTCGCTTCTCATCCTTGTAAATTTCTTTAGGTACACCAATAATCATAAAAAACGGCTCCGTGTGGGTATAGCAACGCATTTTACCTATATTTGAGTGTGTTAGTTGAGAATAAATCTTGTTTTTACTTGATTTGAATGCACATATTAGTATTCTTTCAGATGGTAGGCATTATTCATGAAAATAGATAAATCCCTTTATATGTTTTTCTTACTAACTTCGGCTAGTTGTTTTGCTAGTGTAGATGTTCTCATTCAAGATGCACAATTGCTTGGAAGCCCTACCGTCTCAGGAGATTCACTGGCTTTTTCAGTTGCAGCAAGTGGGCAGACGGTTGTACTTGGCGCTCCACTAAGAAATCATGTTGGCAATGGGTACGATTCGGGCGCACTATATGTTTATGATCGGGTTGGTACAGGTTGGGCTCAAACAATAAATATCGCTGCATCAGATGGGGCAGCATTTGATTACCTTGGTTGGGCAGTTGACATTGAAGGTGACGTCATTGCAGCTGGAGCAAGTTGGGCAAATGAGACAGGTATAAAAAGCGGTGGTGTATATATGTTTCGTCGCACCAAGACTTGGGCTCAGGAAGCACTTATCGTGCCTAGCGACCTGCCCGCTGAAGCAAACTTTGGGCATGCTGTTGACCTTGATGAACAAAGTTTGATTGTTGGTGCACCGTACATCGATGAAGATGTGAACGCAAAAGGTGTTGCGTATATTTTCCGTGATGTTAATGGTGACTGGGTGCAAGAAGCAAGAATTTCTCCGGGCGATACAAACGTTAATTTTGCTGGAGCTGCAGTTGCAATTGATGGCGATTATGCTGTCATAGGCGCTCCAAGAGATAATGGTAATGGTGTAAGTGCTGGGAGTATCTTTGTATATGAAAGAAATGCAAAAGGAAGTTGGATATTGATGCAGCGCCTCGTCCCGGACACGCCTGAGCCATACAGTTACTTTGGAAATTCAGTTGCAATAATTGGTGGCACGATAATTGTTGGGGCTGAGTATTCAGATCAGGTGGGCTCAAATGCTGGAGCAGCCTTTGTGTTTGATCTTTCCAATAATGTTTGGTCGCAGAGCCAAATTTTGACGCCTAATGACCCATGGGCTTGGACACATTTTGGTGGATCGATTGATATGCAGGGCGGAAGGGTTGTAATAGGTGCCTACGGAGACCCCAATTCAAATGGCGGGGCGTATGTGTTTCAGTTAGGAGATAATGGTTATGAGCAGACTGCGTTATTACTTGCCTCTGATGGAAGTTATGGCGACCGGTTTGGGAATTCAGTAGCCTGCGGCACAGAATTTGTAGTGACTGGCGCGCCTCATTGGTCTGGAAAACAGGGGTGCGGGTATGTGTATGATTTTTATTCTCCTCCATTGCGAGGTAAAAGGACAGGTAGTAAGCGTCCTCGCTTTGCAAAAAAAATCCAAAGAACAACAGGCCAATTACGGAGTGGAATGAGTTTTGAATACTTTGGCAATTTTAATGAGCACGATTATTTCGTTACTTCTAGCGACATTGAATATTATGATGCCCACGAGATGGCGAATGTGCTTGGCAGTTTGTTAAACCGAGAGGCATCGCTTGCAACAATAAATAGTGAATCAGAGAACGAATTTATTCAGTCTATCAGCACCGATTTACTATGGATAGGTTTGAGTGATCTTGAAAACGAAGGCAATTTTGTTTGGGATAATGGCGAATCATTTGATTGGGCTGGATGGGGTCCAGATGAGCCAAACAAAAACGGTGGTACTGAAGACGTTGTAGTTATGAACTGGGAATACAAAGGCGGAACAATTCTTGGTTGGTCTGATTGGAAAGAACAGCATCGATATGCACAGGCTCTCATCGAACTTGATGGCGAATCATGTGTTGGTGATATTGATTGGGATGGTGATGTTGATGGTGACGATGTTGCTATTACAATCGATACCTACGGTGAATTCGGAGGTTCTGGAGACGCCAACCATGACGGCGCAGTTAATGTAAACGACATATTGTGGTTACTTGATTTCTGGGGTGCCTGTCCTTAAGGAATAGTAATTGCTGTATTCAATTACACTTCTTGCGGTTGCGTTTGTAGTACGACCATGTCATGGTATCTCTCGCTACGAGACATA
>JACNLO010000088.1 GCA_014381555.1 Planctomycetota bacterium
AACATTTTGCTGGTGTAGCAAACGAACTTGAAGCAAACGAAGAAGCAATTTGCAAGGCGATTATTGAATGCCAAGGCGTTCCACAAAATATTGGCGGGTACTACTTGCCAGATGTTCACCTTGCAACAAATGCGATGCGACCAAGTGATACGTTTAATGCAATTATCGATTGCATTTTCGTTACTACTTAATCAATCGTCGTTGCCCAATTGCAAAGTGAATTATTCGTTAACCAATCAATAATGGGTGATGGAAGAAGATTGTGTTTCGTTAGGTTGTCTTGATGCACCCACAAAAATGCTAAGTGTTCTTCGTCTGGGGAAGCTGGCAGAGGAGTTTCGTCTTTACTCAAATTGTGTTCCACTTCAAAGACAAGCGAAATTTCACAGTGATCATCCCAAGCATTTTCAATTGCCCCCCGGAATTTGCCAACTTTGACATCTGCGCCAATTTCTTCTTTGATTTCCCGAGCAAGCGCAAACTTCGCACCTTCACCAAAATCGATGTGCCCACCAAGTAAAAAGGTGTAGTCCCCATCTTTCTGTTTGCATAGAAGTAAGTATTTTTCATCGCGAATAATTCCGCGCACAATGTAATGGAATAGAGAATTGTTCATGATTCAAGTGTCTTAAATGAGAAGTGTACTGTGTATACTATTGCGAAAGTAACTGCAAGGAGATTACGAATGAGACAAATTCTAATCCCATTGCCAACAACAAGATTTCCAAGGTCTTCGAATTGACCTCAAGGAAGTAGCGGAGAATCCGTTGCTTCAGATGTAAGGTGGAATGTCTCACCATCGAGACCAGCATAAGTGGTGCTAGTAATGAGTAAAGAGGCAGCAATATAGATTGTTTTATTAAGCATTTTTTCTCCAATAAAGTACTTTGTATTATCTTTCTCCAACTGCTAATCCTAATGTAAACGAAACCTGATGCAAGGAAAAGAAAGTCACTTGTAAAAGAAATTTCAAAACTGTTAACTTTGGCAATGTGGTTCGTATATGTTTATTCGCATGCACCCCAATTGCCAACAAGCATGAGTACATCTGACACATCAACAATTCCGTCACCATTTATATCTGCGGAGCCATTCGTGCCCCATTGGTCGATGACTGTCAGCAAGTCAACAACGTTGACCGAGCCATCACTGTTAATGTCTCCATCGCAAGTTGCAGTGTCATCACAATCGGTTGTCCACGAACTAATACGAATGCCATCAACGTGCCAACCCCGATAGTCATTGTATAAGCTGTCAACAGAGTCAAAAATCCATTCAATTGTGATGGAGTCACCGCCACTGTTATTAATGTATACCGTTCGTTCTTCCCAAGAACTCGTTTCAGAGGGTTCATCAACCGTAACGCCGTTTACTCGTACCTCGGCAGTGTCGTATCCGCTTAAGTTCTCAGTTACTAGAGAGGAGCAGTACGTAAGCACAACATCACCAAACATGCCATCGAGAGATATCGAAGGGGATGTTAAAGATCCTGTAACTTCCGACCCATTGTCGAAGGTGCATTGTGAGGTGATGCCAAAGTATGCCGCACTTCCACCATCGCACGATCCGCTTGGAGAGCAAGAAGAACTTCCATTCCAAAGTCCAGATGTTCCCCAACTAGTCGGAATGCCATCATTAAAATCTTCAACAAAGATAATCTCTTCAACGAGAGTTCCAATTGCTACATCGTTTTGGTCGCTTGGAGCGTTCGATGGATAGGTAACTACTGAACCGCCATCGCCGGTTGCAGTAATGTAGAACGAAACCACTTCATTGCAAGAAAGGGATGGAATAATGACGGAATATAAGTCATTACCTTGTGGGGTACTGCTTATATTTTGTTGTGAACCATCAATAGTCAATAGAACTTCAACGGTATCTGGAAGAGGTGTTTCATTTCCAGCAAGAACAGAAAATTCAAATTCCGTTGGTGTGTTTGGAAGAATTTCATTTGGTATACCATTTGGAAATTCGAAAAGGATAGTATTTGGAATACAAACGCCTTGCGGATTTGCAAGTGCATTTTGAAGACCGCTATTGTGAATTGCACAACCCCAATTTTCGCCACCGCCAGAATCGCACCCGCCATTTGTGTGTATACCGATAGCTTCACCAGTGTCTTCGTTAAGAACAGGTGAACCGCTATTTCCACCACTTGTGTCTGTTTGGTATGCAATCGAAGTGCCACTTTGTTGAGCGTATGGACCAGTGTGTGTTTTTTGAACTTGATTCCAAGTGGGTGTTACTGGTGATGAAACAGTGCCGTAGCCAGTAATGGTAATCTGTTGACCGCTAACTGGAGGTGCAACATTTGAAAGGACGTAATAATCGTCTTGCACTTGATAAGGGGTTAGACCGGTTTCTGTGTTGGGAAAGCATCCAAAATATGCCCAGTCGTCACCAATACCACTGTACCCATGTTGAAATGATGCGGGATCTGTTGCATACTGGTCTTCTGGTCCTGGATGCTGGATGTAACCTCCACCATCACTCAACGGGACGTTAAATTCTACTGTGTCAATATCAGCAATACCATCAGATGCGCAGTGCCCAGCAGTGAGAAAGGTGTGGTTTGCATCATCGATAATCCACGCTGTGCAACCAATTGGAATTGCTCTTGCGCATCGATCGCTGTAACTTGGGATGCGGTCATCCGTAGAACCACAGATGGTTCGATCTTCACCCGTATTGTGCAAGACGTTGATTGCATCGATTGAAACGTGTGCTTTTTGAGCACCAGCATCGGCTACAAGTTCCACAATAACCATCGAACCATTAAACCAAGCGCTTTTTCCTCGCCACTGTTTGAATGTGTTGCTTCGATGGTGTTGTACTGCGCCATCAAGCAATGAAGTCATACGAAGCATGGTTCCAACTGGTAATTTTGTACGACCAAATTGGATTTGCAAAGAATCGGCATCTTCAATTACAACGAGATGTCTAAAAATAGTTTTAGAAATCTTAGAACTGTTTTGAAGTGTTCCGCTCTCCACTCGAAATGGAACGACTTCCTTTGAGAGGGGAGATGTTTGCGTGACCGTTGTATCTGCAAACGAAACGCAGGTAATAAAGATTGAACATAGTAACGGTGAAACTAATAATGAATTCATTGTTGGAATCCTTCTCTAAAATAAAGCATTGAAACTATTCGCATGCACCCCAATTGCCAACAAGCATGAGTACATCTGACACATCAACAATTCCGTCACCATTTATATCTGCGGAGCCATTCGTGCCCCATTGGTCGATGACGGCGAGTAAATCACCGACTCCAACGAAGCCATCTTCATTGATGTCACCAACGCAAGCATCTTCGTTGCAATAATGGTAGCCAATACTTATTGCATCGACTGCAGCTTCGACAACTGATGGATCGTTCAAATCTCCAACCGTGAAACGCAATTTCATCGTCGCACTTGAAGATATATTTGGAATATCAGCCACCACCCAATCGTGCGTGAACCATCCTCCACTTACTTCTGGGCCAGTTGGACCAACAGTTTCAAGTGGTTCCCATGTTGCGCCGTTGTCATCTGAAATATCAACAACGAATACATCATTCAATGGATCGGCACCATTGCAGGTTGAGCCATTGTTGTACCAAAAATCATACGACAGAACTGCAGCATCAGCAGAAGCATCAAGGGTAGGTGAAGTTAAGATTGTTGTTCCATCATCGACATCTTCATCTGTCGAATTGCCTGTTACATAACAAGAACCAGAACCATCGGAGTCACCGCCTGGGTCGCACCTGAAGCCACCTTGCGTTGGAACTAATCGAATCCAGTTGCCTGTACCTGCCCCAGCGACAACTGTCCAGCCAGTGTCTGAATTAAAGTCATCAGTAAAACTAACTTCGTGACCCGACCACGCATCACCCATATACATTGAATCAGGCGCTGTGTGTGGGTTAAATGACATATCGCCTTCGGTCGTTTCCACAGTAAAGTAATATGAAACTGCTACGCCGCATTCGAACGAAGGGAATATTGCTCTGTAGTTATCGCCACCATCGTGTGCGAGTGGATAGTCACTTGCAATTCCGCCGACTTGTACGTGCAACATTGCAGTCGAAGGGTCAGCGGAAGTTTGGCTGCTTGAAATTGTGATTGGAAACTCTGTGCCACCAGTTGGCTCAATCCATTCTGGTCTTCCTGCAGGAAACGCCCATGTTACAGAAACAGTTTCAAGTGCCATGTTGACCGCTTCTACGCAATCAATGAGTCCGTGACCGTAATCGTTATCTTCCCCACTCGCGCCAAGGTCAAGCGCGGTTGTATAAAGGATGTCTTTAATACTTTCAACATCAAGGTCTGGGTTTGCTTGAAGCATGAGTGCAATAGCACCGTTTACATGTGGTGAAGCCATGGAGGTACCGCTCATGGAAGTGTAGCCGCCGGGTACGCTCGAATAGGTGTCCACGCCTGGTCCTGAAATGTCTGGTTTAATTGCGGAACTTCCTGAAGGAGTGCAGTTTGTCGGGCCGCGGGATGAAAAACTTGCAATGGGGTAACTTCCACTATATGGGTCAATTGCTGCAACTGCGCAAGTTCGGTAATCATCGGTGGCTCGGTCACCGGGGCGTCGTAAACCAGATGAGCCCTCGTTGCCCGCTGAAAAGAGTACGACACAACCTGCTGTTTCAAGAGCATCGAGGAAGGTCCAGAATGTTTCATCGCAGTTTGGATAACCGTGCCCAGTTGTTAATCCCCAAGAGTTTGAACAAACTCTTGGTACATCCCACGCAGTTGCGGGGTTTCCATCTGGATCAACAAACCACTGAAATGTTTCGATTGCATCAGCGACGGTCTCGCCAATAGTGCTTCTATCAATACCCGCAGATGTTATCCAATGTGCATCTGGAGCAACACCAATTCCTTGCGCACTGCCACAAACCGTACCCATTGTATGCGTACCATGGCTGCCAGAATCAAATGGAAAGTTATGGTTGTAAGTGTATGGATCAAGGAATGCCCACTCGGGGTGTCCTGCATATTCAGGTCGCAAGCCAGCCCAACTTGAAGCGAGTGCTTCGTGCCCACCGTCGACACCTGTGTCAAGAGTTGCGACAAGCACGCCTTCGCCGGTGTACCCCATCGCCCATGCTTCGGTTGCACGGATTGCATTTATGCCCGGTTCTACACCTCCACGATAATTGCCATCAACAACGTGGCCTGTGCTCACTGGGGTAACTAATTCAATGCCATAGTTCAAATAAATATGCTCTACATCATTTCGTTTTGAAAGTTGTCGAATTACTTCAGGGGTGGCATCAACACGAATGACATTGGAAATCCAAAATGGTGTCACCTTGTCTACACCGTTTTGTGTTTGTAGTGAAGCGAGAATCGAATCTTGTGAGCTATGTGCGGTAGCTTGTAATGTTTCAACGACAAGTTTGTGTCGATCAACGAAGCGCATGCTTGCTTGGGAAATAGAATCAGATAATGTTTTGATGTCAACTTGGTTTTCTAAATAGACAAGAGCCGAAACTGTGGCTTTTGGACCAACGGCGTTCATTTGGTCTACTAGATTCTCATCAATGGTTGTTTCAGCGAAAGTTGTACCGCAAAAAACAATGGTTGTTGCTGCACATAAAAAAAGTTGATGTAATTGCACGATTCATTCTCCTTCTGCTCAGTGAGTGTAATACCTACTATTCTCATTATGGTGAGTACGGGTTTTGATTGCAATGATTTTACTTGTTATTACGCATTTAATTACCTAGGAAGCCGATGAGAATCGCATATTGCGTAATTCCTCTTATCACTGAGAGGAATCGACCCACTGGATTTCTGAGCATTTTAAGTAAGACGGTTTTGTCTTAAAAATGATATTTTTATTAATTCTCGCTCTAATTTCTTGTTTTTACAAATTAATCAGTCATACTTAATCAATGGGAGATACGGCATGAAACAGCTGCTTTTAAATGTAGTTTATATTCTGGTATCGGTGACGTGTGCTGTTGCTGACTGCCCAGAAGGACAAGTCGATGACTGCAATGGTCATTGTGTGCCACTCGCTTGGATATCAGATGAGATTTGTGACAACGGCGATCCTGCCACTGGCCATGAGTATCCTGAGGGCTCTGGGTATTACGCTGACTTTTCATGCGAAGAGTATTACTGCGACTTCGGAGATTGCGATGGTTGTGAAGGTGGTTGCCCTGCAGGTGAAGTAACAGATTGCAACGGGAACTGCGCACCTATTTCTTGGGTCAGTGATGGTATCTGTGATTATGGCCAGCGAGAATACAACGGTGTAGCGATTGTCTTTGCATGTCAAAATCGAGGATGTGATTTGGGCGATTGCTTAGGTCCTTGTCATCAAGACAATGATTACTCTGGAATGAATGACACAGGTGCATGTTGTATCAGTGGAGTTTGTAGTGAAACAACTCGCGGGGGTTGCTGGGATTTAGATGGTTATTTTATGGGTGCAAACACCCTATGCCAAACTGGAACATGTGGTTGCGGAGATGGTTGGATTACTGATTGCAATGGCAACTGTTTTTCGTTTGATGAGTTAGATGATGGAGGCACTTGCAGGGATGGTTCCTTGATTGATGATGGCGAGGGTGGTTATTTTGAACTTGATGTAAATTGTGAGGCACTTGCGTGTGGTCTTTCAACATGTCTTGGCGAGTGTCCGGGTGGATGTTGTGTTGATGGTGGATGCGAAACGACTTCAACGTATCAAACGTGTTTGGACATGGGTGGCTTGTTCCTTGGGAGTTACGTATTTTGTGATGATGGTGCGCTTGGCTGTGCGGACCAACAAAAACCAATTCAACTTCCCGATTCAGAAATAGAATGGAGTGGAGCGTTAGGTTCAGTTGAGTTTGCGCCACAATGGATTAGCAGTGGCGGTGATATTCTTATTGCAGGTGGTGCTGTAAGAAATGCATCATGGGACATGGTTACAGCAGTAATGGTCTATCGATACGATGTTGATCAGTGGATTGAAGAAGCATTACTCGAATCACCAACTGGCCTCGCTCTTTATGATGTGGCATCGTATGCAACTGATGGGGAACGCATTGCATTTGCTTCTGAAGCGAACGACGGTTCGAGTGTTGGCTTCATTATTGATATTTTTGTGTATAACCCCAAGTCAGAAGAGTGGGATTTCGAACAAACAATTAGTGAAGGATACAACTCGGGATATTGGAGTTTCAATTGGGGTGGAGCGATTGACATCGATGGCGATACGCTGATTATTGGAGATGCGCCACTCAATGACACAGGAAATAATAATGGTGGGGGTGCTCATGTGTACAAGTTTAGCGGTGGAACTTGGTCACTTGAACAAACACTCTTGCCGTTTGGAACACCACCCTACCCAGAAGGCGAGGATCAATATCTAGGAATGTCTGTCGCCCTTGAGGGTGATACTGTTGCACTTTCTTCAACATCTTCCCTATTGATGTATGACATCAGCACGAATCCAGCGACAGAAGTACAACAGATTAGAAACATGTGGGGAAATGACTGGGCAAGACACCATTCGACAGATATTGATGGTGGGCGAGTTATGTCCAACGTCGTGTACAACAATTTGGTAGCAGGTGTTTTAGTTTCCAAGATTTTTGAATTAGAAAGCGGAGTGTGGACACAAACAGCAGAACTTAAGCCATTTGACGTAACAGGAATTGACAATGCTGGGTATGTCGTTGACTTTGATGGAAATAAGGCATTGATTACCTCTCCAATGGATAGTGACCTTGGGCTTGAAACAGGCTCGGCGTACATTTGGGAATATGATGGTGTAGATTGGGTGTTCCAAGCGAAGTTATGGTCCGATCGGGCTGTGGGCGGTGATCGGTTTGGTGCTAGCGCAGCTTTACATCATGGCAGTGCATATCTTTCTGGAATGATTGATTACTCCGAAGGTGACAACATCAAAGAGTTTTGGCCAAGAGGCATCGCGTGGGTCAATCCACTTGGTGGTTTCATTTCGAACGCATCGAATTGGGATCCAACGATGCCAACCACGTCTGATTCAGTTTCATTTTCTTTGCGGTCACAAACCGAGATTGAAGTTGATGGGGCATTTCCATTCCAACAGTTATTCATTGGTCCTGGGTCATACGCATTTGATTTAAATGGAACGAATCGTACTCTTGGCGACGGTGGCGAAACTATCAATTTGCAAGGTGTTCCAGGTTTTAATGCTGAATTCAAGTTACGTGGTGGAACGCTTTCGGTCGTTGGCGAGGTATATGTAGGTGAAGACGATTTGCCAGGGAAAATTTCGCTTGTCAGCAATGACAACGGTGTAATGGGGCAGATTTATATTGATGGTACATTTCAACAACATGATGGAGGTGTTTTCCTAATTGAAATGGCAACAGGCAGACCTGCACCAGCTCAGTTATCAGGAAGTGTACCCTTAGTAAATGGCGTGTTAGAACTGAACCTATCAGAAGGGTATATACCACAAGATGGTGACATTATTCCTCTCATGTCATCTGAGTTTATTGATGATACTGCTGGTCAATTTTCAATGGTACTCGTGAATGACCCTCTCCCTGAAGGGTTATATATCAAGTTGAATTACATTGAAACTGATGGGTCGAGAGATATTGGCGGAACTCTTTACGCTGAAGTTGACGAATTGTCTAACTTGTTTGGGTATGGGAATCCAAACAGCGAAGAAGTGGCAGGTACAGCAACCGATGTGTTACTCACAGATATTGGTTCATCAACAAGGACTGCAGATGGTTATGATGACATCGTTGTTACAACAAGCGACGCAGTCCACATTTTTTTGAGCGATGGATCAGGTGGAATAAGTTCACAAGTTACATATTACGATTCGGGTTTTACTTCGCTTGCAGCAGTGGATTCAGGAGATCTTGATGGCGATGGAACAAATGATCTTGTTGTTGTGAATTCGACAACTGATGAATTCATTCCAATTTTTAACGAATCGAATGATGTTTCATTACTTACGATTGGTTCCGCTGAAAGTACAGGACCAAACCCAACAGATGTCATAATTATGGATTACGATTCTGACGCTGACGGAGATGTGATAATTGCTTGCAAAGGTTACTCATACTATGATGGAGAGATAAACTTCTTTTATTCAGTTCCATCGCTTACGGGAATTTTTGTTGCTGATTCGACATTACCTTCTCCAGGTGCACCTGGAAAGATTGACCCTGGCGATGTTAATAATGATAAGGGGTTTAACTTCTATGTTTCTTTAGAATTGTCAAATTCAGTAAGCAAGGGGAGCCAATCCTCAGCATCAAGGAGCACTTGGGAATATACGGCTTCTTCTCAAGTGCCAATTGGCCCACAGAAATTGGTGTCAGGTGATATCAATGACGATTCTGTTGAAGATGTTATCGTAGTTTCCCCTGAATCAGATACGTTAAGTATTCTTCGTGGATTACCCTCCGGTGATTTTGCAGATCCTCTTCAATTGTATGTAGGTGATGAACCAATAAGTATTACACTTTTGGACTTTGATAACGATGGTGATTTAGATATCGCAGTTGTTGCCACAAGCATTTCATCAGGAAATCGTGCAGCGATGATTTATAGAAATGACACATCTTTGAATGGTGGAAACTTTATGTTTGCATTAGATTCTACTTACGATGATGGTGCAAATCCAGTGCTTGTTGCCTCTGGCAGATTAGATGGTGATGATTTTGATGATTTAGTTTCTGTTAGCGAAGCTTCTTCTTACAGAGGAACTTCTGGTAATGTCATCATGCGCCAAGCAGAATCTTCACCGTTATCTTGTGAAGAAGACTTTGATGGTAACAGTGAAGTGAATGTACTTGACCTTCTCACACTGATTGCTGCATGGGAAGTAACTGGGTCTAACCCCGAAGATCTTGACGGTAATGGTGTTGTCAATGTGCTTGATCTTTTGATTCTTATAGCTGCTTGGGGACCTTGCTAATTCGTTTATACTGGCAACATGATTACAGCAAAAGAAGTTAAATCGTTGGGGCATGAGTTTTGGTCAATTGTTCGAAGTGGAGTTCATGGCAGTAAAGCAGAACATCTTTTTATCAATCCAGGTGTACTTGCTCCGAATGGCGCTTGGCTCGAACTTGAACCGCACCAAGAGTTACACCGCAATTTGTCGGACGAAGTTCATGAATGGGTTGGCGACTCATCGGTACAAGTTCTTTCTGAAAACCCAGAACGCGTACAATTTAATGGGGTTGTGCATTGGGAAGCAACAATTAATAAAAATGGTGAGAGAATTGTGAGTGAAGTTGGTGAGTTGTGGATTGTCGAACGGTGTGAAGATGGTGCACTTCGGTGGACGAATTATTGGTCAAATTCATTCACATACGCTGATGGCTCAGCTGAACTTGTTATATAGTGCGTGTACACATTTTTATTTAAGGAACAGATTCATGAAAACATTTATTACAACAACTCTCGCAACCGTACTTTTCGTTTCACTACTTGGTTGTGAAAAAACAGAACCCAATGAACCAAAGACTTGGGACAATGCACCAGAACGTCTTGGCTCTGGTCTTGAGGGTGCAGCACAGGGTCCAATCAATGCAGTGAAGGCAACTGGTAGTGCAATTAAATCAGGCGCAGAATCAGTCGGCAACGCTCTTAGCGGTGACGACGACAAAAAAGAATAAAGTGCTCGTTCAATTGAATGCCAACTGGCATCAACTTCCAGATCACATCAAGTAGGCAAGACAAGCGTTGGTCAAGGCAGGGGGTGATTGATTATGGGCAGGCGCCCCAGACTGAGATGATGACAAGGATGTCACTGGTGTTCACCAGCCCATCGCCTGTTACATCGCCAAGGCATGAAGTAGGGCATGGATTGTTTTCGCATGTTGTTCCTTCGCCAAGCCATTGACCACCGAAGTGAATG
>JACNLO010000042.1 GCA_014381555.1 Planctomycetota bacterium
ACGGGCTGTAGCGCAGCTTGGTTAGCGCGCCTGACTGGGGGTCAGGAGGTCGGAGGTTCAAATCCTCTCAGCCCGACTACGAAGAAACAACGAAGCCATGCTTCGTTGTTTCTTCGTAGTCGTAAAAGCATGCGAAACGCACGCTGGACGATTCGTCAGTTTCAACAGCAAAACTGTTGAAAGTGTCAAATCCTCTCAGAAGTGAGAAACCTCCCCCCACTAGAAATCATTATTTGTACGGATATTTTGAATCTCTCTGGATTCGAATCTCGCTCGCAGGGATGAGTTTGCCAGAATCCATTCCGGGACATGGCGTTTCTTTTTTGGCTCTGTGCCAATCTGTCTCAGAGCTAAGATTTTCTGGCCAGAATGGCCACGTTCTACATTGAGATGGGCGGGCTTCATACAACAAACAACTCGGTTTTTTTGTCTTGCGATTAAGAAAAACACAGTCGTATTTACCATCTATTGAGTTCTCTCTCAAAGACCACCTAGTGCCCACCATTCGGGTATATCGTTGGTAAAAAGTCTCAACCGCCAGATTAAGTTTTTTCGCCATAGCTCGACCTTCTTCATCATTGAACCATACGGCACCTGGTGGGCCAGTACAGCAATTACCGCTCTGCATGCAAGAAAAACAAAGACCGTCTTCAAACCAATCGCTCATAGATTACATCCTATATCAAAAATCACACTACACACCGGTATCTAAGGTCGGTATCATCGTAACTAAGGAGTTTATATGGCACAGGAACGTGGACATTGGTCATCTCGATTTGGATTCATTTTGGCAGCAGCTGGTTCTGCTGTTGGTTTGGGGAACATTTGGAAATTTCCATATATCACTGGAGAAAATGGTGGAGGTTGGTTTGTTCTAATTTACCTCGGCTGCATTGCAATAGTTGGCTTACCAATAATGATGGCAGAAGTTCTGATTGGCCGATCCTCTCAACTTTCACCAGTTGGTGCATTTCGTAAGTTCTCACATGGCGGAAGCCCTTGGATGGGGATCGGTTGGCTTGGAGTACTTGCTGCTTTCGTAATTCTAAGTTACTACTCCATAGTTGCAGGGTGGGCAATGCATTACACTTGGCTTTCAGTTTCATCTGGGTTTGCCGAAATGGAGACCGATGCTATTGGCGCTCTATTTGGATCAGTATATGAAAACCCATGGATTAACATTGGTTGGCACGCTGCATTCATGGCAATCACCATAGCTATTGTTGCAAAAGGTGTACACGGTGGAATTGAACTTGCAAGCCGAGTACTTATGCCAGTACTCTTTATCATCCTTTTAGTTCTCCTGATTTATGCTGCTACTAGCGACGGTTTTGCACAAGCTTTCAAGTTTATTTTTATGCCTGACACATCCAAACTAACTGGAGCGTCTGTCCTTGAAGCACTTGGCCATAGTTTCTTTACACTTAGTTTAGGAATGGGCGCAATGATTACTTATGGCAGTTATCTTCACAAGAAAGACGACTTGGTCTCAACATCTATTACTATCGCCATCCTTGATACTGGGGTTGCTCTTGTTGCCTGCCTAGTACTTTTTCCAATTATTTTCTCAGTCGGAATGGATCCTGCAGCGGGTCCTGGTCTTGTTTTTGTAAGCATTCCAATCGCATTTAGCCAAATGGCTGGCGGAGCAATTCTAGCGCCACTATTCTTCTTACTTCTAACTTTTGCGGCTCTTACCAGTGCAATCTCACTGCTTGAAGTTGCTGTTGCATATTTTGTAGATGAGATAAAAATTCCACGAGTTATCGCCACCGTAATGACTGGTGTTGTCATTTTCATTTTTGGCATTCCATCGGCCTTAAGCGGAGGCACTGCACTCTTTGGAAGTGGTTTTTCTGATATGACCCAGTCCATCTTCGGAGAAGGTGATGGTAAAAATTGGTTTGATTTATTTGATTATCTTGCAAGCAACTGGATGTTGCCACTTGGTGGCTTGGGTATAGCTGTCTTTGTTGCTTGGAGAATGGGCGACAAAGCACGCGAAGAGGGTTTCAAGACCAGTAATCATTTGGGCAAAATGTATTGGGGATGGGTCTTTTTACTTCGGTACATTGTGCCAATTGGGGTACTGGCTGTCTTTTTACACGCAATTGGTATTATCTAACACAAGGAAAGTTTTATGGAATCATTGATGCAGTTCGTAGATAAAATCAACGGAGTACTCTGGGACAATAGCGTGCTTTACATCTTGCTTGGAGTTGGTGTTCTATTCACTGTCTGGACAGTGTTTGGTCAATACAAAGCATTAACGCATGGTGTTGCAGTAATACGCGGTGTATATGATCGAAAAGATGACCCTGGAGCCATTAATCACTTCCAAGCACTGTCTGCTGCCCTTTCTGCAACTGTTGGGCTTGGAAATATAGGTGGTGTTGCAATTGCGATTGCACTTGGTGGACCTGGTGCTGTTTTCTGGATGTGGATTGTTGGATTCTTTGGAATGGCAATCAAGATGACAGAGGTCACACAATCGATGCTTTTCCGGAATACCGATGATCCTGATAATCCACACGGTGGCCCTATGTGGGTTGCGTCTGTAGGTCTTGCAAAATTCCATCCATCACTTAAACCACTTGGAGTATTCATAGGTGGCATTTTCTGTATTACCCTTCTCATCTCCACAATTACAGGCGGAAATATGTTCCAGTCCTGGAACGTTGCTGAAGTTACAGAAATGAACTTTGGAGTCCCAAGCCCAGTTACTGGAGTTGTCCTTGCTGTTCTTGTTGGACTTGTGATTGTTGGAGGAATTAAACGAATCGGTGCTGTTGCCGGTCGCCTTGTCCCTTTTATGTGCGCGATTTACTTGCTCATTGGACTAGTGGTAATACTAATGACAATAGACAAACTTCCAAGTGCTTTTGGAGCCATATTCAAAGGAGCATTTAGTCCAACTGAGGGGCAAAATGCTTTTGTTGGCGGCACAGTTGGATATGCGTTTTTGATTGGAATGAAAAGAGCGCTATTTTCAAATGAAGCAGGTCAGGGCTCAGCACCAATCGCACACTCCGCAGCAAAAACGGATGAACCAGCACGTGAAGGTGTGGTGGCAGGTCTCGGTCCTTTCATTGACACAATCGTTGTATGCACTATGACAGCACTTGTCATCATTATGAGCGGAGCATGGAACCGTGCTCCTGATGGTACATTCGATGCTTCTGCGATTACCTATTCACAATCCCAAGATGGTTGGACAATCAACACTCCACCTCTTTCAGAGAGTGATTCATGGCGCGAAGGTGATGAAACCGTCTTCTGTGTTCTTGAATCTAGTGATGGAAGCAGAGAAAAACTAACTGGAAATGTTTCCATAGATGGCGACTCATTCGTCGTCAACTGGAACGTAAGTGATTCATTTACTTCCCAGCCAAGCATGCTAGATTACGGTGTTTATGCAAACTTGCCTGGGGCATCTCTAACAAGCCACGCCTTTGACCGAATCATTCCTGAAAGTGGACGATGGCTAGTTACTCTGGCTGCTTGGCTATTTGCAATTTCGACCATGATTTCTTGGAGTTATTACGGTGAACAGGGAATTGTTTACTTGCTAGGTTCTTGGGCGGTACTACCCTACAAAGTAATTTATTGTTTGCTTGCTGTCATCGCTACAGTTGGAATCATCACAACAGACGCTGCGCTCGATGCATTGACTGGTCTTGGAACTGGTGTGATGCTCTTTGCAAACGTACCAATTATGCTTATCTTTGGGTTTGCAACTATGAAGGTTTATCACAAGTACATGGCAAAACTTAAAGCTGGCGAATTCCCAAAACATGATGCACCATCTATCGAAGATGTTGTTTCAGGTCACGATGTAGAATAATTATTCAGCAAATTTTAAGATACATTCTGCCGCCTCCACTGAAGGGCTGTGGTTTTTGTATTCTTGAGAATACGCCAAAAGTTCTTTGCGCATCTTAGTCATAATTTCATTATCACTTAGTAAATCTAGCGCATTATCTGCAATCTTGTAAGAAATGTTTCCACAAGGGATGAACTCTGGAACAATTTGTTTTCCGGCAATCAAGTTTGGCAACAAACGGTAAGGAGTTGTCAACATAATTTTTGAACCAAGCATCGACAATGGATTCACTTTGTACATCCCAATCATTGGCGTGCCGGCATTCATCACATGCAAAGAAACCGTACCTGAAACGCTTAGTGCTAAATCGCCCCACCCCAAAACAGTTGGCAATTCGTCAGCAATTATTTGCAAATCGTTTGCATAAGGTTTCACTCGTTCAACATCCTCAGCACGGCACGCAATAACGGCTTCTGTTGTTGGGTGCTCCAAACAAATCCTACTTAATATGGCTTGTTGCAACGGTAAGTTTTTTTTAATCTCGCTCTTACGTGAACCGGGAAGAAGGACAATGTTTGGTTCGCCGTTTGGCAGGTTAAGATCTTTCACCTCTTGTTTAACCATTGCAGGATGTCCAATGAACGTTGCGGGCATTCCCCTTGACTCAAACCAATCTGGTTCAAAGGGAAGCAAACACATTACGTGGTCACTGAGTCGTTTCATTTTTTTGATTCGCCAGGGTGCCCACGCCCAGAGTTGAGGTGCAGCAAGATGTACCACGTTACATCCGTGCTTCTTTGCAATTTTACAAACCGGCCAATTTGCTGCAGGCGAGTCAACTGCAACAACAACGTCTGGTTTGTTGGAAGCAATCCACTTTCCGACAACATCGACGAGACGCTTAATTCGTTTAATTTCAGTTATCGCACCAACTCCCATTGCGGCTTCTTTTGTTGTGTGTGCAAGAAGATTGACCCCAGCGCTTTCCATCAATGAGCCACCTAGACCAACCACATTAATTGTGCTGTCGATTTCCTTAATGCCTTTAGCAGCCATAGAACCAAGAGCGTCTCCGCTTGGCTCAAATGCAGTCATCAAGATTGTTTTTGATTTGTTCGATTTCATCTGTATCAAATGCGGGTGTTCGCGGGTCTGATACGATACCCGAATGCTGAAAAGAACATGTACATGTGGCGAGCCACGGAAGAATAATTCCGGTGAGACGATTACACTCAGTGGATGGATAAATACTTACCGCGACCAAGGTAAGGGGCTTGTTTTTATCGATTTACGTGACCGATACGGGATGACCCAAGTCGTTTTTGACGCCGAAGACACCCCCACCGAAGTGATGGATGCGGGAAGTACATTAAGGCGAGAAGATGTCATAAGCGTTACTGGTGAGATACGGCTACGTGATGGAAAACCAAATGCAAGATTAGCAACTGGTGAGATTGAACTAGTCGCTAAAGATATCGAAGTCATCAACCGAACTGCTAAGTTACCTATTCTCCCTGATGACCATGATGCCGACAAAATTGGTGAAGAACATCGGCTCAAGTACCGCTACATTGATTTGCGCAGACCCGCGATGCAAAAAATTCTGAAATTGCGCCATCAAATTACACAGTTCACTCGAAACTTTTTTGCTAGCAACGATTTTCTTGAAATCGAAACCCCACTGCTTATTACTCCAACACCTGAAGGTGCTCGAGACTTCATTGTCCCATCAAGACATCAAGAAGGTTGCTGGTATGCCCTTCCTCAAAGCCCACAGATTTTTAAACAAATTTTGATGGTTGCTGGCTGTGATAAGTACTTGCAAATTTGCAAATGTTTGCGCGACGAAGATCCTCGGGCAGATCGCCAAGCAGAGTTCACGCAAATTGACCTTGAAATGAGTTTTGTCGACCAAGATGATGTGTTAGCTATTATGAGCGAATTCGCAACTGGTCTATACAAAGAAGTTGGCGGCATTGATTTAGGCGACCTTCCGCACATCTCGTGGAAAGATGCGATGGACAAATACGGTTCAGATCGACCTGACACACGTTTTGATTTGCAATTGCAAGATGTCACCGAACTCGCTTCAAAAACAGATTTCAAAGTCTTTAATGAAGCATGTGAGTCCGGAGGAAATGTCAAAGCAATGCGAGTTCCTGGTGGGGCAGAAAAACTTTCCCGCAAAAAGACCGACGCGTTTGCTGAAGTAGCAAAAACATACGGCGCTGGCGGCCTTCCAGTCGTGAAATACGAAGGCGGTAAATTTGTCACTGGTGTTGCAAAGTTTGTAGAACCTATAAAGGAAGAACTTGTGCAAGCCCTTGGGCTTGAAGACGGAGATATCGTCATGTTTGGGGTTGGTTCTTACCGCGTTGCATGCACGTCTCTTGGAGAAGTTCGTTTGGCGGTTGCAAAAGAGTTGGACTTGATTCCAAAAGGACTATTCCGTGGTTTATGGGTGATTGATTTTCCAATGTTTGATTGGAACGAAGAGGGACAGCGCTGGGTAAGCGAACACCATCCGTTCACTGCTCCACTTGAATCTCACCTAGATATTCTTGAAAGCGATCCTGAGAATTGTTTATCATCTGGTTACGACCTTGTTATCAATGGCGCGGAAGTCGGTGGCGGTTCGATTCGTATTCACACCCCAGAAATTCAATCCAAAGTTTTTGGTTTGCTTGGTTTGTCACAAGAAGAAGCGGAAGATAAATTCGGATTCTTGCTCAACGCCCTTAGGTTTGGAGCACCTCCACACGGGGGCGTTGCGTTTGGCCTTGACCGCTTGGTCATGATGATGATTGGCACCGACAACATTCGCGACGTTATTGCGTTTCCAAAGACACAAACTGGCGCTGATCTTATGTGCGAAGCCCCAGGAATTGCTGATCCAAATCAACTTGATGAACTTGGCATCATTATGCGTGAACCAGTTCAGACCACAGAGCCAGCGTAAGCAATGCAAATAATTGTTGAGCATTGTCTGCGTCTCCATTTCGATGAGCGTCAAATAATGCAGTAACCGCACTATGGTCAACTGGAATATCTGCGATTCGATTCGATGTCAACATGTCTCCTGCAAGTTGTCCCAAACTACTCTGAGGATTTCGAAGCCATGATGAAAGCGGAAAGTCTATCGGTTGCATCGGATTTCGTTTAGAAGTTAGAAAGAGTTCAAGGTCTACATGATTAGCAATTGCACGGAGCGCAATGCTCCTTGATGATTGGTATTCTTTTGGGTTCACTTTCACTCCAGATTGTGGGGGAAGCAAGCGTTGCAAAATTTCACTGTATTTCTTTTGCTTCTGTTCTGATAAAAGCAGACCATCGTAAATTGGCATCCCCTCCTCTTTCGCAAATCGATATTGCCACAACGTTGAGAGTAGCGAAGAATCTGCGAATGGTTTTCCAAGTACGTTCACGAGAGTTTGAAGATCTTCTGCTGGTGTTCCAGATATATCACATTCAACTGAACTCACTTTTGGAATTGAATCTATATCGAAGTGCTCCACTGGAATGGAACAAACTGGCAAGAGAAGTGCTCCTCCCTCATTTGCAAAACCGAATTGAAGAAATTCTTGAACTCCTTGAGAATAACATTCGCTCGCCAAATCGAGTTCATTCGCAATTCGAAGCAGTGGTAATGGATTTGAACAAAACACGAACCCATCCCCAGCTTCAGCCAAATCAAGCCAATACAGGGGAATCGCACCCGTACCCTTCCGAAAAAGTTCTAGCGAAAGAGTTTTCGCTTCCCAATGAGCAAAAGCACATTCACCAGCCATATTTCCATCAACAACCCACATTTCATCCTCTGAGGTTACCTCTGAGGTAACCTCAGAGGTAACCTCAGAGGACGACACAGAGGTTGCCTCAGAGGTAACTGGTGGCTGGGTACTCAGGAGGATTATCGTGAGAGTGCCGGCATTTGTCTCAATGGAGTCTTCAAATGTCCAATTCGTACCCGAGGAGCAGAGCAGCAGTGTTTCCTCAAGTAGTGATTGCCAATGATGAGGAACTTCACGTCCATCTCGCCTTATAACGCCTGCAATACCGCTCATTTCGGATAGGGTACAACGCATGACACATCGAAGTACCAATATTTTGACAATACTTATTCTAATTGGATTAGTTGCTGGAGCCCTTGTTGGGGAATATGGATTACATGCCGCTGGAGTAACAGTGAATGGCGACCACTGGCTCAAAGCAACCGGCGACCTTGTCCTCATTCGCCCGTTGAAGCTACTCATCATTCCACTGATTTTCTTCAGTGTTATTTCAGGCATTACCAGAATTGGAGACCCATCAAAACTTGGTCTTGTCGGTGGTGCAACGCTTATCTACTACCTCGCGACAATGTTTATGGCTGTAACGCTTGGCACTGTTCTTGTAACTTGGATTGCACCTGGTGCACTTGCTCCAGAAGTTCAGGAGTCGCTACGCGAGACCGCTGGCAATTTTGCTGCTGGAGAAACTGCTACCCGCTCTCTTGGTTCTGCGTGGATGAATATTTTGCATCAACTTGTTCCTGTGAACATTTTTGAAGATATGGTGAAAGTCAGACCTCTTGGGGTCATCGTTTTTGCCATTGCTTTTGGGCTTGCGCTTGCAGCAGGCGGCGATAAAACGAAAGCGGCGAGGGATATCTGCAACGCTTGTTTTGAAGGACTTATGATTTTAGTTCGCTGGGTTATTTGGCTTACGCCAATTGGTGTGTTCTTCCTTGTTGCTTGGACTGTTGGAAAAATAGGATTCGATTCAATAAAGGGACCACTTGGTTTGTACATGACTACAGTTTTGATTGGTCTTGCAATTCACGGGTTTCTAGTTTTACCTCTAGTGCTTTGGGTTTGCACAGGAATGAAACATCAACCGTATCGATTTATGTGGCGGATGAAACGTGCGCTTATGACAGCAGTTGGTACTGATTCAAGTTCTGCAACCTTGCCAGTTACCATAGATGCAGCAGAAGGCGAAGGCAAATGCTCCAAACGTGCTGCAAACTTTGTTTTGCCACTTGGCGCAACAATCAACATGGACGGCACCGCATTATACGAAGCTGTTGCAGTAGTCTTTTTGTTCCAACTCTTTGGCATTCAGCTGGAATTTGGGCAACTGCTCGTTGTTGTGATTACCGCCACGCTTGCGGCAATTGGCGCAGCAGGGATTCCCTCAGCTGGATTAGTAACAATGGTCATCGTCATTTCAGCAGTCAATATGAACTTGACAGGGTCAGCAAACGGTCCACTCCCAGTTGCAGCAATCGGCATCATTATTGGTGTTGACCGAATCCTCGATATGTGCCGCACCGCTGTGAATGTCTGGGGTGATGCCGTTGGCGCAAAAATTATTACTCAACTTGCTCCCGATGTTGAGACATAAAAATATCATTACAAAATAAACTTTCCCGCGGGATAGTTTTTTAGTCTGAAAGTGAGCTCAGATAGTGTTCAGCATCAATTGCTGCTTGGCAACCCATGCCCGCTGCACTAATAGCTTGCCGATAGTGTGGATCGGCAACATCTCCAGCAGCAAACACACCATCAATATTCGTATTACTACTTCTTGTATCCAACTTGATGTATTTTGCTTCATCTAATTCGATACCTGTTCCATCGAGAAAGCTAGTGGTTGGCGTGTGACCGATTGCTACAAATAATCCACGTAAATCCAGGGTAGTTTCTTCGCCGGTAACCGTATCCTTCAATGCAACTCCTGTAATTGAGGTGTCACCAAGGACATCAGTTACTACTTTGTTCCAGAGAGGTTCTGCATTTGGCGAATCGAAAATACGTTGCTGCATTGCCTTGGATGCTCGAAACTCATCCCTTCGGTGAATAATGTAGACCTTTGAAGCAAACTTCGTGAGGTAGCTTGCTTCTTCCAAGGCACTATCGCCACCGCCTACTACTGCGAGTGGTTGGTCACGAAAGGCAGGCAATGCTCCATCACAGACAGCACAAGCACTCACGCCGCCACCGCTTCTTGCAAGGCGCATTTCGTTTTCTAACCCAATCCAATTTGCTGTTGCACCTGTTGCAATAATTACTGCATTTGCCAGAACAGTTTCGCCTTTATTAGTCTCAAGTTTAAAGGGTTTCTCCGAAAAATCACAAGAAACAATATCTTCCCCACGTTTACGTGCTCCAAAACGCTCAGCTTGTTTTTGAAAATTAGCCATCATGTCTGGGCCGGTAATTCCATCTGGAAAACCAGGGTAATTCTCAACTTCAGTTGTCAGCATCAATTGGCCACCGGGCAGAACAATTGATGGCGAAGTCTTTGGTACACCCACGAACACAAGAGGATTTAGTTCTGCACGAGCAGCATAAATTGCAGCAGTCCAGCCAGCTGGGCCACTACCAATGATGACGACGTTTTCTACAGTTGTCATAAGTTAATTCAGTTGTCCTGCATTTCTTTGGAGAGTTTTAATCGGAGGCCAAAAGATAGTATCTTCCCGTACATCTAATCCACGGTCATCTTCGTTATCCAATGACTCGCTGTACAACAAACATTCACCAGCCTTCACGAACACCACGTCAGCAAGAGCCTTAATCTTCGTTTTCGTTTCGATTTTTCGATAGTGAAGTGGACCAACTGGATAGGTGTATAGGGACCAATCGGCTTCGGTTCGCAAAGGTAACTGTCTAAACAAATCGAGATTGTTTGCTCGATGTAACAATTGTGCATACATCATTTTTAAGCTCGTTGGATACACACCATAATGGTTTTTGTACCCACACAATGCCGCTGAGACCGCAGTGCCATTAATTTGCGTTGCCAAAATATCCCGTTCTAAGAATAAATCCTGAATATCTCGAATAATAAGATTCACTGCGGCATACTTAACAGGGTTCGATTTTTTAAATTCGCTTGCAACGGAATGTTGTGGATGGAATGGGCGTAATTTCCAACGTCTCCACCAATCATCATAAATTTTGTTTAATCGAGCCACAGAATCATCACGCCCAAGGTGAAGAGTTGCTATTGATTCCCAGTATTTCGCTGCACCAAATCGAGACAATGGTTCTTGACTCGATTGAATATCCGTCAGAATCACTCTGAATTGTTCTGGATCGGTTGCACCGATTGAATCAAACAAATTACTAAGAAGCGCTTCGCCAACGAAGCGGTCTCCCTCTGGCATTGTTAACCGTGTTGAGTCTGTGCGAATATATGAGATGCCATCCTTCGCAAAAAAACGATATTCTGGAGTTGTAATTGATTCCCGATAGGTATAAAACATGTCACGAGTGTTTGCGAGTGCGTCGCCAAGCATTGGCATAAAAGCTAATTGCTCTTTCAAGAATTCACGGTCACAAAATTTTCTTAACACAATCAATTCAGACATTAACAGCTGGATTGCTCTTTCATTTTCTCCTGCATCAAACAGTCGATACAACTCCGCAGTTGCCCACACACAAGCCAACTCAACAGTGTCAATGTATCCAAAATGACTAACATGCAAATTCCCGTCGACACCTATTTGAGCAACTATATTGTTTGCAACATATTCGTTTGGAACGTTTTCACTTCCATAAGGAAGCCCTATCATTGCGAGTTTGCCTGCCTCTATAAATGCACCCGCCATGTGTTCATTTTGGCTTGCCCAGTCAGATACTGCTGCCCATCCTTCCATTCCAGGCCACACAGTATTCATGTTGAATGTGTCATTTACTGGACTCGGAGGAGTTGTTAACTCAAGACAAGCATCAAAGAACGATCTCCAAGATTTCGTACTATCCTCTCCCTCGGTTGATGGCAAATTGTTCAATTTTTCAATGACGTCTTCTCTAATTCCAGCATCGACTTGAGCGGCTATACACACTGAGAGACACGTTACTATCAATAATCTAATAATCATTACAGGATCCTATATTCTGAGCCCCCCACCTTGTTGTAGAAGTACGAGTGTACCAGATGAGGGTAGACTGGTCATTCCCTCCAAGTGACTATATCATGCCACGTTCTAGTGTTTAAAGGAGATTAATATGACAACCGTAGGCGTCCCAACCGAAGTAAAAAGTGATGAATACCGCGTAGGAATGCGGCCAGTTGGCGCTGAGATACTAGCTCACAATGGGCATAGGGTATATGTCCAATCTGGTGCAGGGTTGGGCTGTGGCCATGAGGATGCAATGTACGAAGCCGCAGGAGCAACAATTCTCCCAACAGCAGAGGAAACTTGGGCAATCTCAGACATGATTGTCAAAGTCAAGGAGCCTCAGCCTCAAGAAATCCAACTTATCCGCAATGGACAAACAGTATTCACATATTTCCATTTTGCAGCTGACAAAGCACTCACAGTAGGGTGTCTTGAGCGTGGGTGCATTTCTGTTGCATACGAAACTCTGACTGATGACCATGGGCATCTCCCACTGCTCACCCCAATGAGTGAAATTGCAGGGAAATTATCTATACAAGAAGGCGCGAAATATTTAGAACGACCACAAGGAGGACGTGGAATACTCCTTGGAGGTGTACCTGGTGTTGATGTTGGAAAAGTACTCGTTCTAGGTGGTGGCATTGTGGGAACATGCGCAGCAAGAGTGGCGACTGGTATGGGAGCTGACGTTGTCCTCATGGACATAAATATTGAGCGCATGAGACAACTTGACGAGTTCATGCCTGAAAACTGTAAGACAATTTATTCTGATCCCGAAGCAATTCGAGATCACTTAGCCTGGGCAGATCTTGTTATAGGTGCAGTGTTAATTCCTGGGGCAAAAGCACCAAATTTAATTACTCGAGATGACCTCACCCACATGAAACCTGGGGCTGTCATCGTCGATGTTGCAATCGACCAAGGTGGGTGTGTTGAAACTGCAAGAGTTACAACTCACTCTGATCCAATCTACACAGTAGATGGAGTTGTTCACTACTGCGTTGGCAATATGCCGGGTGCCGTTGCTCGAACATCAACTCAAGCTCTGACGAATGCAACCATGCCATGGGTAACACGACTTGCAGCAACAACTGCAGACAATCTTGCGAAAAAGGACCATCATTTCGCAAATGCAATCAACACAAATTGTGGCGTATTAACGAACCAACCAGTTGCAGACGCACATAACCTGCCATTTGAACCTTTATCTGTTTAAACACAAATGCAACTCTACTTCGACAATGCTGCAACTTCATTCCCAAAACCCGATGTTGTCCTTGATGCGGTAGTAAGTTACCAACAATCATGTGGCGCCAGCCCTGGGCGCGGAGCGTATCCAACTGCGACGGATGCGACTGAAATACTTGATCAATGTAGAGACTTGCTATGCAAACTTGTTAACGCCCCATCTGAAAAGCATTGCATTTTTACACTGAACTGTACCGATGCTTTAAATTTAGCGATCTATGGAATTGCAAAGCATTTTGTAGCGTTGAATAAACCTGTTCACATTGTTACAAGCTCGATGGATCATAATTCAGTTCTTCGCCCGCTACATGATCTGGAATTGTTTGGCGTCACACACACCATTGTTTCAGCTGATTCAGAAACTGGGTTGGTAGACCCTTTAAGAATTAAAAGTGCAATAACTCCAAACACTAGGCTCGTAGCGATTGCTCACGGATCGAACGTTACTGGAACCGTGCAAGATATCGAATCAATCGGGTCGTATTGTGAAAACATTCCATTCCTTGTAGACGCTGCTCAAACAATGGGACACACACACATTGATGTGCAAACGATGAATATTGACCTTCTTGCCTTTCCGGGACATAAAGGTTTACTTGGTCCTTTGGGTACTGGCGGTCTCATCATAAAACCTGGTATTGAAGAACTGGTGGACCCAATTCGTACTGGAGGAACTGGGAGTGAAAGTGAATATCCTGTTCAACCAATAACACTTCCTGATAAATACGAATCGGGTTCTCACAATATGACTGGCATTGCGGGTCTTGTGGCTAGTCTTCGTTGGATTCTTAATCGGGGTGTTACCAGCTTCCATGAAACCCAAACAATCCTTTGTGACCAGTTCATAAATGAGATTAAAAAAATAGATGGAGTTCAAATCGTTGGCCCACCGACTACGAACCATCGCTGTAGTGTCTTTTCATTGTCTTTCGATGATGACCCCTATGAAATAGCAAAACTCCTCGAAGAGGTTTCAGGAATTTGTGTACGAGCTGGCTTACATTGCGCACCACTTGCTCATGAAACAATGGGAACTGATACTCTCGGGGGTACTGTTCGAGTTTCTTTCGGTCCTTTTCATACTTCAAACGATATCGATCTCCTTGTTCGAGCAATTTCGAACGCCACAGAAAGGGTTCTTTCATGAATTCACTCATTAGTCAACGCCTCGACGAAGCAGCATCTGTCATTGAAAATCTACGTGATGTCACTGATGATATTGCAACAATTGCCTCTGTCATCATTGACAGAATGAGTGTTGGTGGCACAATTATGGCTACAGGTAATGGCGGGTCTTCCGCCCAAGCAATGCACTTCTGTGAAGAGCTAACCGGTCGTTATCGAGACACCAGACCAGCTCTTCCTGCGATTTGTTTGTGTAGCGATGCGGCGACTATGACATGTATTGCTAATGATTTTGGTTGGGAACATGTCTTTAGTCGACAAGTGGAAGCGCACGCTTCATTCACAATTGATGACAGCAACGACGCTACCATTTGTGACGATGTGCTACTTGTTCTTTCCACTTCTGGAAATAGCGCTAACATTAACGTCGCACTTGAAAACGCAAACGAATTAGGTCTTGTCACCATTGGACTACTTGGTAGGGATGGCGGCGAATCTGCAAACTTATGTGACCACTCACTTATTATCAATGCTTCCGATAGCGCTGCCATTCAAGATGGTCATCAAGTAGTCTTACATGCAATTTGTGAAATTATTGAAGCATGGGTTGCCGAGGAAATGGCAGAAGAAGTCAACTAATTACTAATAACCGGAGTCGAAGAGTTACCCTTCGCCACCTTCACCAGCACCACCATCTCTTGCACCAGTAAATGTATATGGTGGGGGAAGATTCTTACGCCAATCATCGTCTGAAGTAAATTCTTCAACAACATTCCGACCTTGATCTTCGGCAGATTCCATCCAACCATCGGGTCGCATGGCAGAAATTTTTTCAGGACCATTTTGCCATTCATCTTCTTTACGCATGTACAACGTCCGAGTTGGAAATGCAAACTCGATTTTTAATTCTCCTGCTAGGCGAATTATGTCAAGCATAAAACGGTGCCGTTCACGCAACTCTGTTTGCCAGTCAGGTGCAGTCCAAAACACGTAAACCAAAATACCCAAACTTGAATCATCAAATGTGTTTAACCAGACTTGATAATAATCTTTTCGTGTATATGGATGTACACGAAGCAACTCGCGAATACCTTCACAGAATGCAGCAATTTTTTCTGGAGGTGTTGAGTATCCGATGCCAACCATCTGTTTCCAGCGGCGGTATCGACGTTTTGAATAATTGTTACATTTTGAGGTCACCAAAATAGAGTTCGGAATGGTTACAACAGTGTCATAAAATGTACGAATTCTCGTTGAGCGCATTCCCACTGAAACAACTGTTCCCTCGACTCCGTCCACAATAACCCAATCGCCAATCTCAAATGGTTTATCTAAAATTACTGTGATGGAACCAAAGAAATTTTCGATTGTATCTTTTGCAGCAAAAGCAAAGCCCAACCCGCCAATTCCCAATCCAGCAATAATTGGAGCAAGTTGTATCTGCATACTATCTGCGAGATAAACCACGCCAAACACGATTACAACAGCTTTCAATGTTTTACGAAGAAGTGGAACAAGTAAATCATCTAACTTGTTTTTTGTTTTCTGTGCTTTTTGATGTGCAACCCATGCGATAAGGTCGGTGCCTCGGAAGCCAAACCAAATACATGCCAGTGTGATGTAAATATGAACAGCTGACTGTAGGTAAAACAGTACGCCTTCGGGCAATCCAATTAGTGGCATCAGAATGAGCCACATTACTCCACCTGCAGCACCGCCTGCTGGTCGTGGCACACGTTTTAAAATTTGAACAAGTTCGACATCATGTTTATCCGCATGTGTGATCGATCGAAGAATGCTCCTCAAAATGAATCGGACAATAATGTCGACAGCAAAACCAATCGCAATAACGATGGCAATTGCAACCCATCTCCACCACTCCATTCCTAAAAAGTCTGTGCCAAACCATCCAGAGAGATTATCAGTGACCCATGCATCCAAAGCATTTGGGGTCTGTACTACTGAACAAGGAATCAACCGTGATATTTGTAAGAACATCATGTGCATCATAGTACGTTAGAACACTTACAAAGTGGCATTGTGAATCATAGATTGCCCAGTTTGACACTTCTTCTACCATAACCCGCACAGACCAACCACCACCAATATTGATCGGTAGGCAGACTTCAGACGTCACTGTTCTAGCGCCGAAGATGGTGGCACAGACACGTATTAACGGCGTGTATTGAGCAATTTACGATGCAAACTACAAAAACATTCATTGCTTCTATTCTCACTTGCTTCATTACTTTTCAAGCGAGTGCAGAAGTAATTCAGGTAAGCAATGACTCCGGCTCGTTTGAATTGCACTCCAATGGAATGAATCTGTTCAACCATTCTTCACCTGAACTCTCTACATCTGATCTCGCTTATGTCCATTCCACGCTGAACAGCTCGGGAGTTACAACGAATGGAAAAATCACCCTCCTTCCAGTCCATACTTCACAAGGACTCTCTTTCGTGACTCTTATCGATCAAGAATATGGTGGTGGTGATACAGGGGCAAACGCAACCCTTGGAGTAACAAGTACTGCTTCAAGTTCGCTTGGAATGTTTATCAATGACTCCGCTTATGACACTTGGCAACTCATACAACCCCCTTTTGGATCACAAACATTAGGCGCCACATTCGTCTGGGATAGCGCTGCAAGTGGTGACGGTTTTGCTTGGACGAACCTACTCATGGGAGACAGTTTCTCTTATTCGTTTGTCGATATTGACACTAGCGGGGCAATTGATGCAGAGGCGTTTCAATTTGTAGGATGGTCAAATGATAGTTGGGGCGTTGTTTCAACCAATGGTTTTAAAGTTGATGGCAGTAGTGTATTTACTGGAATGGTCATTCCGGTGCCACCCACTGCAGCGCTTCTCTCTGCTTTTGCATTCGGTTATCGCCGAAGACGACACTAATTGAATCTACTACGCTAAAATCTGTACATGACAGAATCGAACATCCCTGCTTCTAAGCAGGCAATTGTTATTGGTTGGATAGGCGCCCTTCTCGTACGACTAGTGGTCCCAGCATGGATTATTTATGGCGCCATGCAAAAAGTACTCGGCGGAACACCTAAATCTTTACCTCGCTCTGTTCTTGATGCTGGGAACACACTCGGAATTAAAGACCACTTTCTTCTTCTGGCAATTTTGGTATCGATTGAGTTTTTCTTTGTTGGCTTGATGCTCTTTGTCCCAAAACTGGCGCGTATCGCTGCTTCCATCATGCTCGGTGTGTTTTTACTTGTGCTAAGTGTTGAGATGTTCGGCTACGGGAATTACGAAAGTTGCGGTTGCTTTGGAGAAAAATCTCTTTCACCAATTATTATGTTTGCAATCGATTTATCGCTTCTCGTAGGAATCGTCATTTGCAAACCGCGTATTAGTAAATGCCACATGAACAAAGGGAAACGCGCTCACATTGCTGCTGGAATATTCATCATACTTGCTTGGGTGTTTACATTTTCATCCATCATGTATGGAAAAGAAAAGGGAAACAACGGCAGTGACGACCCAACGTTGCCAGCATCTTGGTATCCAAACGATTTGAACGATTGGATGGGAAAATCCATCGACAATATTGATTTGTTTGGATGGGTTAAAGAATGGCCCCACGACATTCACGTAGGCAAACAATATGTAATTTTTTACTCGCTAACTTGTGATCACTGCGAAGCCCTTATCTATTCACATTTTGAATTCCCTAGTATCCCCACAACTCTTGTTACTATTCCACAATCTACTGAAGGTTTTAATTATGACGGGGCGTTTGAAAACCCTTGTTATGAATGTTCTAAAACCGAATTGCTTGTTGGCACTGATTGGATTATTGGTACCCCGCTCCTTGTCGCTATTGAAAATGGAATTGTAAAATGCGCAACTGAAAACGAAGATTTTGAGGCCCCAGCATGTCTAATATGGTAACCCACTCAGCAACATTACAGCCAGTTCTTGACAAGATTGACGCTACTCTTGATGACTCAATTGCACGATTGCAAACGCTATTGAACATCCCAAGCATAAGCACTAATCCAGACTACAAAGATGATGTTCGACGTTGCGCTGAACACGTCACTGCTGATTTACTCTCTATAGGTCTCAAAGCGAGTACGCACGACACAATTGGACACCCAATGGTTGTCGCTACTGATGACAGTGCTGGCCCAGACGCACCTCGCGTTTTGTATTATGGACATTACGACGTACAACCTGTTGAACCACTCGATGAATGGAACACTCCCCCTTTCGATGCAACGATAGTTGAAGGCAAAAACGGAAAACGAATTGTTGCAAGAGGAGCAGCCGACGATAAGGGGCAACTTATGACCTTTATCGAGGCAATCCGAGCATGGAAACAAGTGCATGGTTCGCTTCCGGTACGAGTTGTCATTCTTCTTGAAGGTGAAGAAGAAAGTGGAAGTGAATCACTCGTACCATTCTTGACTGAGCACAAGAAGGATTTGATTGCTGACACTTGCATAGTATGCGACACTGGAATGTGGGATGAAAGTACTCCTGCTATAACTAGCAGACTTCGAGGCCTTGTATATATTGAAGCAACGCTTCATGGGCCATCACACGACTTACACAGTGGCGGTTACGGAGGGGCCGTTGTGAACCCAGCAAACGCATTGACAAAAATACTCGCTCAACTTCATGATGAAGATGGGCGAGTCCAAATCGACGGCTTTTACGATGATGTTGTTGAAGTAAGCGCTGAACAAGTAGCGCAGTGGAATTCCTTAGGCGATGCCGACGCCCTCACGCTTGAAAGTTCTGGAGCCAAAGCTACATTTGGTGAAAAAGGGTACAGCACTCTTGAACGTTTGTGGTCAAGACCAACATGTGACATAAATGGCTTACGAGCTGGATATATTGGACAAGGCGCAAAGACCGTCATCGGAGCAACTGCAACTTCAAAAATTAGTTGTCGCCTTGTTGCAAATCAACAACCGGAGCAAATTAAAAATGCGCTCTTTGCATTTTTAGAAGAACGAACACCGAACGGGTGCCACTGGGATTTGAAAAATTTCGGCGTGGCTCCCGCAATCGCAGTGCCAACAGAATCTCCGTGGCTTTCCGCTGCAAGCGATGCCCTCACTAACATCTTTCCTAACCCCGCTGTTTTAATCGGCACGGGCGGCTCCATACCAGTTGTTGGCGAGTTCCAAGAAATACTTGGTGTCGACACAGTTATGGTTGGGTTTTCTTTAGATGATGATTTGATTCACGCGCCGAATGAAAAGTTCGAACTCTCGTGTTTCCATCGCGGCATCTTGTCACATGCAGCAATTCTGGAAGCATACGCATCTATTCATGTTTAGCGTCGTAACACTTCTTGTTTCTGCGACACTTGGCATTGCTAATGATTACTCCATCACAGTAAACTCTCTTGGAATAGGCAATGTGTGGAGCGATGACGCCGTTACACCAATTCACGTCAGTGTTACATCAAATGTAGATACACCAACAGTTGCATGGGTGCAGTGGGAAGTTCCTGATTCAAATGGCGACACTGTTTTTTGGGGGAAGCCAATTACACTCTCGCCCAACAACACGACATCAACATGGCTCTATGCACCAGTGCAACCTAAGGCAAACTCAGAGACAGTGTGGGACATTCGACTTAGAGATTGGGATGGCAAAGAACCTACTACCGAACTTGCAAGAATTCGGTTTTCACCAAATTCCATCCGCGCTTCAAAAAGTAATGCGCTCGAGGGGATAATTGCAGTGTTTGGAACCAGGAGACTCGGACTTAATGGGTATCAACTACAAAAACCATTTGATGTAAAACAGGAAGCAACTCTCATTGTATCTGGCTTGCAGAGCAGTGACTTGCCAGACGCATGGCCATGCTTTGAATACCTTGATGCCATCGTTTGGGCAGACACATCTCCTCAGTTCACATCAAGACAAGAAGCAGCATTGAAACAATGGGTTGAACGCGGTGGACATCTAATACTCTCACTGCCGACAATTGGTGACCCTTGGAGCATTGGTTCAAATAATGGTCCCCTCTCTGAACTCTTGGATGGCATTTCACTTGCTATCGAACCAATGGCTGTTGACAATCTGCATCAGGTTCTCGGAAGAAACAATGGATGGCCGAAGATGGACATCACTACCAGAACATTTACAACAACAAATAATGGTTGGGATGAAAGTAATTACTATCCTTTGTTAAAGCTTTGGAATAATAAAATTGTTGCCGTTCAAAGAAATTATGGTTTTGGGGCAATAACAATTATTGGAATTGATCTTGCAAGTGGGCAACTTGCATCACTTGATCTCCCCGAAACTGACATCTTTTGGAACAGAATTCTTGGTCGATGCAATGACACTCCTTCCCAAAGCACAATCTCAATGCTGAAAGAAGATAAACAATTATCTGATACTATTTCAGAAGTAACTCAACTTCAGGTTGGGGAACTCGTTGCTCAAGAAATTGCAATGTCAACAACTGCAAGTGGCCGGCTTGGCACAGTGTTTATTTTGGTTGTGTCCTATTGGGTGCTCAGTGGCCCAATCGCTTTTTTCCTTCTTCGTTTCAAACGAAAGCAACGATGGGCATGGGTAATATTTGCAGGAATAGCGAGTGTATTCACATTTTTAACTTGGGGATTGGCTACTACTACAGCGGGCGTGAGTACTCCATTGAAGCATGTCACAATCCTCGACCATGTGTACGGAGGGGAAGGGCAACGCGCTATCGGTTGGTGCTCTATACACTTTCCAACATATGGTGTTTCTTCGGTACAACTTGCGGGAGATAAAAATCTTCTGTTGCCTTGGACGTCAAAAGCGTCTTTGACACCGGAGTTTGTTGACCATCAAGAGGTAGTCGTGAACCTTGATCACGTTCCAAATCAGTTTAATCAACCTGCTCGATCAACAACTTCTAATTTTTCATACGATTGGATTGGGGATATTGACAATTCATTTTACGATGCACTTATTCGAGTGGAGCCTAATGATGAACCCGCCATTCTCAAACCAAACGGAGAAGATTCCGTAGGAGTGTTGATTGGTTCACTAGTTAACAATGCAACCCAGCCATTGAAAAATGTCACTGTCATCTGGGTCACCGACAGCAGATACTACGTTCCACCACTTGGTTTCTTTCAAGACAATACTCTTGCACCGTGGACTCAACGTAACAAAAGCGGGCAACCACTCAATCAAATGTATTCTTGGAGAATTCCATCTTGGAATTCATCTGAAACTTTGAGTTTAACTGAATTAGAAGTTACTCAACTTGCAAATTTTCGAATATCAAATAAACGATACGAGCCCGACAATTCAAATCGTACCTTAATGAGAAACAAGGTCATCTCTAAAAGTGAATGGCGAAAAGAAATGGAAATGCTCTCGTTATATTCTCATCTAGCACCCCCAATATATCAAAAGAATCCAGCGAGCAAACAAAGCCCCCCTTACCATCAGGTAACTCGAACAGGTGGCCACGAACTCGATTTTGCTTATTGGTTCGGCAGACCCTGCATAATTGTGATGGGTTTTATACCAAACTCTCCAATTCCAGTCGAAATCTCTGTAGACGGAGAGCAAATTACTAAAAGTACTGGTGAAACATTTGTACGATGGGTTTATCCTTTGAGGGATACCCAATGATTCAGACAACAAACCTAACAAGAAAGTATGGCGACCTCGTTGCCCTTGACAACCTGAACCTTCAAATCGATGAGGGTGAGTGCTATGGTTTTATTGGTCCAAATGGAGCTGGTAAAACAACAACGATTAAAATTCTTGCAACTCTCCTGAAACCCTCATGGGGAGAAGCAAGGGTTGATGGGAAGGTCATTGGATATCAAAACGCTGAAATTCGACCAAGCATTGGATATGTTCCTGATTTTATGGGTTCATATGACGACATGGTAGTTCGGGAATATCTCGATTTTTTCGCAACATGCTATGGCTTAAGTGGCTCGCAGCGGCACAGAGCCGTTGGAGATGTTCTTGAACTCACGGAACTCAATTACAAAGCAAATTCACAAGTCGCTGGACTAAGTAGAGGCATGAGTCAACGACTTTCTATTGCACGAGTCTTACTCCATGATCCAAAAGTGCTATTGCTAGATGAGCCCGCTTCAGGGCTTGACCCTCGAGCAAGAATTGAAATTCGTGAGTTGCTCAAAGAACTTAACCGCATGGGAAAAACAATTTTAATAAGCTCCCACATTTTGCATGAACTTGCAGAATTATGTACAAGCGTTGGAATTATTGAACAAGGCAAGTTGCTGTTCTCTGGCAAAGTTTCAGACATCTTGGATAAAGCGAAGGTTGGGCAAGTTGTCCATATCGAAGTTACTCAGCAAAGCAAAGAAGCTGCCACCTTATTGCGTGCTGTTGAAGGAATTCGTTCAGTTGATGTTGTAACCGAAAACAACCGTGAGAGGATCGACATCACCATTGATTCAGAATCTGCATTTGATCAATCTGAAATCCCAAACCGTTTAATCGCACAGGGCTTTAGAATAACTTCTATGCAAGGCGAACAAATAAACCTTGAAACCGCATTCATGCGGCTCACCAAGGGTCTCATCAACTAAGGGGCTGACCCTAGGGACCACTTAGATGTTGTGGCTATAATGCTTAATTATGGCACGTTGCCAAGTCATTTTGCTCGCTGATCGTTCTGTTCAAGATATTGATTCGATTGCTACTTCACTTGAAGTGGCTCTCTCAGATGTTGTGGACTTTCTGCCCAACCTAAGTAAAGAAGCCTCTCTCGCTATTGCTATTGGCGGAGATGGTACGCTCATCAAACATGGCAGGATGCTTGCTAAAAAAAGTATCCCACTTGTTGGTGTGAACAGTGGCCGACTTGGATTCCTCGCAAGATTCGATGTCGAGTCACTTGTTGAGAATCGCCGTGAAATATTCGTTGAATCTCCACCAATCCTTAATGCGATGCTCCTAGATATCTCTGTCAATGATGAACTCCCAACAATTGCTGTGAATGAAATGATGATTACTTCTGGAGCGCCATTTCGAATGCTAGAGCTTGGGTTATCAATAGATGGAGTACCAGCTCCCACGCTTAGGGGCGATGGAGTCATTCTTGCAACCCCGACTGGCTCAACTGCGCATAATGCCTCTGCTGGTGGCCCAATCGTTGATCCATCAACAAATGCCTTTATCCTGACACCAATTGCCGCACACTCACTTGCTGTACGACCAATTGTCCTAGATGGAAAAGCAAACATCACTGTCGATATTTTGCAAGCCAATCAAGGAACTTCGCTAGTCATCGATGGACAAGTACATTGTGGAATGAAAGAGGGGATGAAATTAAAAGTAAATCAATCTTCACACTCACTTTCAATTGTACTTAATCCCACATGTTCATACTGGAACACGTTAGTCGATAAACTACACTGGGCAGCTCATCCAGAACTACGAGAAAAAATGGAATAAAAATGATTGACATCAAGTCTCTACGAGAAAACCCGCAACGGTATATTGATGGTGCAGCAGAAAAAAATATTTCCGTTGATATTACCACGTTACTTGATCTTGACGAGCAACGTCGTCTTTTTACGCGCCAACGAGAAGAACACCGCGCAGAGCAAAAGCGTATTTCAAAAGAGATTGGTCCACAAATTGGAAAACTTAAGAGCCAACTCAAAAGTGCAAATGAAGAAGAAACCTTACAAATTGAATCCCAACTTGTAGAACTTGAAGCAAAACCAATTGCACTAAAAACTGAAATTCAACGACTTGATGAATCTATTTCTACAATCGATCCACAGTGGAAAGAACTCCTGCTTCAAATTCCTCAACCAGCAGATGAAGATGTCCCAAAAGGTAATAGTTCTGATGACAATGTTGAACTAAGAACATGGGAACCCGCTGGATTTGACCTCTCAAAGTCATTTAAAGAAAACCGAGGGTTTGAACCAAAATCACACCTTGAGCTCGTTAGTGAACTTGGCCTTGCTGATTTTGAACGAGGGGTTAAAGTTGCAGGCACTCGACATTACATGTTGACAGGTAATGGAATGCGCTTACACCAAGCGGCATTGCGTTTCGCATTTGACCTCATCGTCGACTCCTATAATTTCACACCAACATCTGTACCCATGATAATTCGCGAAGAGAGCATGGTCGGCACTGGCTTTTTCCCAACAGGTAGAAGTGAGGCATATCACATTGAAGAGTCAAAGCGAGGGTCTGGCCATGATTTATTCCTTGCAGGCACTGGAGAAGTTGGGTTGATGGGCATGTACGGAGATGAAATTCTTGATGAGGAACAATTGCCAATCAAAATGGCTACTGTTTCTACATGTTTCAGAAGAGAAGCTGGCGCTGCTGGTCGTGACACAGCTGGTCTCTATCGCATTCATCAGTTTGATAAGGTTGAACAAGTTGTTATTTGCAAATCAGATGAAGAAGAAAGCCGTCACTGGCATAAAGAAATGATTGTCATTGCCGAAAACATACTTGTACAACTCGGAATCCCATACCGTCTCCTACAATGTTGCACCGCTGATCTTGGCGCTAAAAATGCTGACATGATTGACATAGAATGTTGGATGCCTGGTCGTGGCGAACTAGATGCAGATGGAAAACCATCTGGTGCTTGGGGTGAAACTCACTCCGCTTCACGGCTTTATGATTATCAGTGTCGAAGATTAAACATGAGGTATCGTGATGCTGATGGAAACACAATCTTCGCGCATTCACTTAACAACACCGTTCTTGCGAGCCCACGCATTTTGATTCCACTTCTAGAAATGCACCAACAACAAGACGGTTCTGTTTCTATTCCAGAATGCCTACAACAATACATGAACGGATTAACGGTGCTTGAACCAACACATGCATCATCAGTCTGATGGCAGAGAAGGTTCCACTTGAAATTCGCAGACACCAGCTCGTCTCAGGTGTCCGTGACTCTATTAAAAGTACGAATGTGATAGTTGGAGTGAGTGGTGGCGCGGACTCTGTAGCACTACTTTTGCTATGTGCCGCTGCTTCCATGCAAAAATCATCGACGTTTTCAGTCACCGCAGGACATATTCATCATGGATTGCGAAGTGAATCTGACCAAGAGCAAGCCCTTGTTGAATCTATTTGCTCTCGCTTTGGAATCCCATGTATTACAAAGAATATAACTGTCCAAGCAAAAAATGGAAGCATAGCTGCTGGTGCGCGAGATGCTAGATATGCAGCGCTGTGTGAAATTGCAAGAGAAAATAATTCCACTTCTATTGCAGTTGCTCATCATGCAGATGATCAACTTGAAACCATGCTCATGGCATTATGTAGAGGAGGAGGCGTGAGAAAACTCGCAGGAATGTCACCGACCCGCAACTTGGAGTGCAACATTACTCTTCTAAGACCCCTCTTACATGTCGACAAAAAAATACTGCTCGACATTTGTCGCAGTGCTGATGTGAGTTGGTGTGAAGACCCAACCAATACAGATAGTTCAACACCTCGTGGTCGCCTCCGTAAAGATGTCATCCCAGTGCTTCGTGAATTGTGGCCTGCCGCTGATCGCCATGCATCAAATGCGTCTTCAATGTTACATGCAGCGGTAGAAGCGTTTCAATCAAACGTCCCGCAAGGAACGTCTTGGAAAAGAGATTCACTCTCTGCATTGCCTCTTCCAATTATCGCAGCAGCGTTGCACAGTGCAGTGGGTGACCATGCAACCTACGAAACCATTCAATCAATTTCACTCGCTATTGCAGACCAGAGCACAGAGCCACGCACCTTCGTTTGTAGTGATGGTTGTGTTGCATCCATCACAGCGCATCAGGTTGAAGTGCGTTACACGTAACACGCTGGCCCGGTCATTACGATGACTCCATTGTCATTCAATTGATAATTAAGTGTGCCACCTTGGCTTGACACATAGAACAATCCCCCAGCACCTGCAGCAACAAAAACCGATGCGCCTCCTGTACCGGATGCATGTGTTGCACCAACACCGCGTTCATAAGAAGCGCATGTTGCGTTTTGTGTTGCGTCCCTCCGAGCAAAGTGAACATTCATCCCACTCGGGAATGATTTGTGCATAGAGATTATCTCGCCAAGTTCGCCACGAACCTCAAGAGGATCTTTTTCAGTCCAATACACTGCATTTGGATTCCCAATATCGACAAAGAAAAGATTTGGAAATTCAGCAACAAAATGTTCCTCAATCTTTGGTTTACAAAGTGTGACTGATACTTCATTACACTCCTCACTCACCTTGCAATGGCTAATACCCGATAAGGTGCGAATTGTTAAATCTGGACTATCAACCATTTTATTTCTGACAAGATGTAACGCGACACAACGTAACCCATTACCACATTGTTCCGCCTCACTGCCATCTGCGTTAAAAACTCGCATAAATGCGTCTGCTTGATCATCTTCTTGAACAAGCAAGAGACCATCTAAACCCTGAAGATTATTCAAATTCTTTTCGAGAGTATCATCAGCAAAAAGTAACAAAAATTGATTTGAAGCTCCATGCATTTTCACTTTTTGTAGACAACTCATAGTGCTAATCCTAACACAAGCATTAGAACGATTCCTATTTTTATTCGCCTGACAGTTCTGTTAATTGGGATGGAGTCGATTGGGCAATCAACCAAACTTTCGAGATATTTCTGCCTGTCATGAATTGAACCATGCATTGGATCTCCGCGTTCTATCGAAATATTATGTGAATCAGCCAAAGTTCGCAGCGATGAAGACATGCTTGACGATGCATTTTTTGTCACAGTGCAACTTCCATCTACCTTGGATTGATCTACGACAGAATATGTGTCTGCTTGCCTTTCAAACTTTCTCGACACTACTACTATCGCAATGCACACGATAATAAATTGTGGTACTTGTACGTACCAAGAAGAACTCAGGTGTAATACCCCAAACAACACATCAGTCCAAATCAAAGAACAAAGCATCGCAAGACCAAGAAATTCTAAGTGCCAGTATTTATGATGAGCAAACTCATGCCTAACAACAGAAAGAAGTTCTGCTTGAGTAAGGTTATGAATAAGCTTGTCTGTAAGAATAATTGTTTTTCGCTGAAAAATACTACCAATTGCAAATGCATTCATCATCCGACCGTGGGTGTTCCACACAAGAACATTTGGATGTTGCACGCCCGCTCGTGTTCCAACTTCTTGAAATAGTCTCAGCAAGGATGTGTCTTTCATTGCTTTAGCTGACAAGATAAGCCGTATAAATATAGGTAAAAGTAGAATCAGCATAACAACAGCGAGGAATTCAATTATTTCAAAAAATGATTCGTTGCTGTATATTTCAGAAACCTCACGTATTCCCCAGAATCCAAACAGTGGAAGAAGTAACAAGAGTACATCCATACGGAGTCTGTAAGAAACCCAAGCAAATTTATTCTTAATTGGAGATGTTATAAACCAAAGCATTGAAAGCCAGAGAACAACAGGAAATACCACAATCAGTTCATCAACAAGGAATTGATTTCCTACAATTCCGCGAACAAACTTTATCCAAGCAAAGACTAGCATAGCAACGCACCATGAAATTAGGATTATGACTGTTAAGATTTGTACGCAAATCTTATTGTTACATACAAAATAAGAAAGCAGCACTACCGTCAAAGGTACAATTATGAGACACATTGAAATCCAAAAACCAAAACCCGCTGGATCAAGATTTTCGAACGAGAAGTATTCTGCTAGTACCAAACATGCAATCAAGAATAATGAAATTGGTCTAAGCATTAGTCGAGTGTGATGGTTCCTAAATCAACAACAACATCAGTGTGACGGTAGTAATCGACATTAATAGTATTTTCATTTACAAATGTAAAGACAAGACAGTTAGCTCTTGTGTTTGAGGCGTAATTTTTATCTCCCATACCTGGACCTGCGTGGTCTCCATTACGATATTTTTGCGCATGGAAGTGAAAATGGAATAGAGCGGTGTATGCTGCATCAAACATGTCTTGAGAAGCATTAAATCGCCTATCATGATGACGAACTCTTGGTTCAAACTCTAGAATTTCAAAACGTCCTTCATTATCAAGCGCGATTACTCCTCCATACTCTGTAGTCGTATCGAGCAAGTCACGTCTTGCAAAGTCAAACAAGTGAGACCTTACTTCTTGCACATCCAGTGCCTTCAATGCAATTTCCAGTGCTATAGCATCACCCCATGTTAGTTTTGATTTGTGTGTCTTAAGTAGTTCTGATCCAGCATCATAACTCCCACCACCTTCGTATTCAAAATAGTGATGCATCTCGCTAATTGCGGACTCCACCTTGCTAATGATTTCTTCTGTAGGTCTTGAAAGTGCTCCTGGTTCACCATGTCTCTTCAACGAAACTGCGATAGGAATATCACGCATTTCTAATCTACTTCGTCGTTGTTCGTTTATTTCTGAAAGTGCATCGATTGCTTCCTTCCAGAATGATTGGTATTTCGGTTTTGAAAGTTCACGAATCCATAGAATTTCTTCTCGCCTAAGAGGAACAATTCCAAAATCATTCATTGCTTTTCTAAGGTCTACAAGAAACGAGTCATCCTCTGAGATCATTTCATTATTTAATAATTCTGTAAGTCGATTTCTCTCTGCAAGTCGATGCAATAATTCCCAGCAACGAGTTCGATACCCCTGTTTCCATGTTTTATTTGATTCTACAAGTGAAGTAAAAATGACATCAACTACAGCGTCTTTGCCAACCAATTGAACAAGGGCTTGATATTCTGGGCGCTCTTCTTCTCCCTTAACCATAGGAGTTGGAACAGCCCAGGAACTTATCAATGCTTCATCAAGTTCTATAACATTTTCATCAGCTATCCAAGCACACAACACTGTAAGCCAACTCCAATTTTCCAACCTAGGTAGACGTTGGCGAATAACTCTAATAGTTCCCTCACGGTCAGATTCCCAAAGCCGATGCAATGCTGCCATCCTCGCGTCATTCGTGTATCCCGGAGACCACAACATGCGCTGTAATTTATCCTTGTACGATTGATTTTCTATACCAACTTCAAGGTCAAGTAATTCCATTGCTTGTATGTGAACTGACGATGATCGTCCCGTCTCATTAAGAACAGAGTGCGGGTTGGTCATCGTTATTCCACCACATCGAATGAGTAACAGGGTGAGAATTATCAATAGTAACGTTCGTTTCATTGGCACAGTGTACAAGCACTAGCAAAGTAAACGACTTCCGCATACCATTTAGCAATATGGATTCGAAAAACAAACATCGCAAGAGCACACTGTTCGTTGATGTCGCGGAAGTGATTGAACTCATCAGGCCATCTATCCAAGCCGATGGTGGTGATATTGAACTGGTCTCAGTAGATGCTGATGGTGTTGTCTCAATCAAATTCCTTGGTGCGTGTATCGGGTGCCCTTCACTGGATATGACTCTGCAGGGTGGGATTGAATCAACCCTGAAGGAACGAGTCCAGGGTGTCACGCACGTGAAAGCCGTTGAATAGCCTTTAAGTGCAACATACTGCCGTTAAAACGGTTGCGATGCCTTTTTTAAGAATTAACTGGAATGTGTTCTCTGTTTTTGCTACGATATGTTTTGGTGGTTCGCGCAGGCTGCGCGATATTTCTCAAATGGAAGTGGCGACAGGAGGTTCGCATTATGCTAGTTATTACACGAAGAGAAGGGGAAGAAGTTGTTATTGGTGATCCAGCAAATCCGCTTGGAGTCATTCGCATCGCAACCATTAAGGGTGATCGAGTACGAGTTGCTTTGGATTTTCCTAGAGAGGTTCCTGTGCACCGAAGGGAAGTGGCTTCTGAAATTGCTAAGTCTGGGCCTGCTATCGCTGGAAAAATCCGACCAGCGTCCAAAGAATAATCTCAACACAATAGATTGCGAACGAAATAGTTAGGTCTGACCCCCGCTCTGACACCATGTCTGACACCATGTCTGACCCTCGGTCTGATCCCCGGTCTTACCCTCGGTCTGGCCCTTGCTCTGTCATCGGGTCTGAGACGTGGACAGACCATAAAAAAAAGGCTCGCGGCATGTGGTGGGTCATGCCGCAAGCCAAGGGAAGGTAGCCAAACAAATATGCTTGGCTGACTTGAGGAATAGCTCTCGACACGGGCACGAGCCGAGAGCCAAGTTCGATTAGTATCTTGCGTCCGTGCAGATACTTTCTCTAGATAGAGCCATCCGTGACTCCTGATGTGCAGCAGATGCTGCATGTAACTCAAAGAGGGTCCGAGCGTCGTCCGTGACACTGCATCCCTCCCGTACTGAGCGTCCCTGCTCAGCAGTAGAAATAAATGTGTGATGGTTCATGGATTTCCCTTTGAAACTCCGCCCTTTTTCCTCGCTCGCTTCATGATTTCGCGAAGTTTTGCAAGGTTTTCCACTTTTTTCGCAGCCCAACTCGCATGATTGAGGACTTCTAGATGATCCCCTACCCCAAGCACATAAGCTTGATTGGCTATCCCTGCTAGTTCTAGCAAGGTATCTGGAAGACGAATTCTCCCCTGCTTGTCTATTTCGAGTCGTCTTGATTGTGAAAACAAAATTTGTTCGAACTCCATCTCGTCCTCGTCGGGAAGTAAAGATTGTTCGAGTGAACTGGCTTTCTTTTCGAAAGTTGCCTCGGGTGACAACCAAATTGTGTCGTTTGCTCCAGGAGAAGCGTAGACAATCCCTGAACAAAAGCCCACTCGCATCTCTGCTGGTAGAGAGATTCGTGACTTTTCGTCGATAGATCGTTCTGTTTCGCCTGTAAATAACATCTTGTGGGTATTGAGTATTCATTACCAATCGTCCCCACAGTACCCCACCTTTCCCCATTTTGCAACACTTTTGCATTTAATTGTGATAAAAAGTGAAGACAAACATTCTCGGACGTTGCTTTTCTTGAAATCTGTTGCATCCTAAGTAGTGATTGCACAATATGTTCCATCATTTTGTGCTAGTGCAATAATGAATGACTGATCAACAACCCAATCCACAAGTAATCCACAATGCGCTGCGTAGTATCCCACATGCTAAGTTCGTTTTGACGTGTTGCCATGGAGAATACCGCGATGGCATCATCACAAGATGGGTCCAACGGTGTAGCTCTGAACCACCCATGATTGTTGTAGCCATTCCAAAAGGAAAGATGATTGAACCAATGCTCCGAGATGCTCGTGCATTTGCACTCTGTATGGTTAAGGAAAATGATCGATCTGTGCAACGGCTTTTTGGAAGTGAACATGAACTCGGTGACGACCCTTTTCTCTCTCTATCTGTGCACAAATCTGTCAATGGAATGCCAATATTGGAACAATCTCTTGTATGGTTTGATTGCAAACTAGAAGGACATTTGTCACCAGACGCTGATTGCAGGTTATATCTTGGCCAAGTTGTTGCAGCTCATATTTCAAAACAACATCAAGATGAAATTGTTGTTCCTCCAACCTCAAGTAAACACAAATCAATTCTAGTACGATCTATTCAGACAGTGCAAAAGTTCCAACAATAATTACACCAACGCGTGCATCCTCATTTGTAACGACTGTATAAAACGAGATGGTGCAGCAATAGAACGAACAGTATCCACTTGTTCTGTGTAGTCACAATATGGAGATTTTTCTTTGTTCATAAGATCCATCATCCAACCACATATTTCGACAGCATCAGACGCCCAAGCAATTTGTTGTCCTATGGTTGGAATGCTTGATACAGGATGATCCCTATTCACTGCAAGAGGAGTCGTCATCCAAGCAGCAAACAACACATCGAGAACATTCGTTGAACAATCAAATGGGGCGAGTGAAGGGCACCAAGCACAATCAGCCAATCGTAACACGTCAACGTGGCGAATAGAAGATGGGACACACTGCACTCTGTCGGCAACCCCGTGATTATTCGCAGCACGCATAAGCATAGCTAAATCACGATACGTTGAGGGAAGCACAAAATGTGCGGTCTTTCGTATTGAATTTAAGCGAATTATCATTGCAAGAATCTCTTGCCAAGAACCTAATTCACCAACAATGCTTATAAGAAACTCATCGCCTTGCAACTTAAGCGCCTCTTTAACCATAGCGTCACTAGCAAATACAGTCGTAGGTTCTACTCCAATGATTGGCTCTGTAAGTTGCTTTTCTAGTACACCTGATTTATTTGCAGTTATTGAAGCAACCTCTGTTGTAGGAATCACTAAATGCCCATTAGAACATGGTGAGCGCTGACCAACTTCATCAATGATTGCAAATGTGTCATAATCAAGAGTGCATTTTTCAGTTACGCACATTGCATGCCAGCCCCAAGCCATAATTTTTTCGGAACTATTTATCTTAATATCCCTTACAAATGAAATCATCCGTTTACTCAAGGTTTTTGATGTATCAAGAGATCCACTTAGGGAACCAAGAACCGGAACCCCCAGATTTCTACACCTTTTCATTTCAACAGAGTCTCCAACAACTATCACCCTGTGGTTTTCTTGATGGAGCTGATGAATTGCGACCCTCATCAATCCAAACAGTGCAGCTGATGTCGTAAAGTGCGCTGGCGAAATGACGTGTAACATCTAATCACCTTACTTTCGATCTAAGTTATCGCCCAACCGACCTGTAGTGTGAGTGTAAAAGACTTTTGAAATCGAATCAGCAAGTTTTAATGCTAGTTCTTCTGCAAGTTCTCGAGCTTCTGAAGAAGATGTCACACGATTTGGTCCAATATGTTTTAATTTTTCTACAACAGTAAGCGAAGCTGCATCCAATGGGAAAAGGCGCTCCCTATTTTCAACATCAATCACACGGATGTTACAACTTGTCCTTGGATTTGCGGTTTGACCATCACTCGACAAACCAAACGCAGTCATTTCAATATAAATCACTACTGATGCATCCACTGCTTTACCAAGTTCATTAACTGGTAGTGGCTCGTTGTATTTGTCATTCGTTGCACTAACACGCATCGCATCACGAGGCGAAATCATCGTAGTTAAAAGTCCACGACTTAGAAGTTCTTCGGTAACCCTGTCTGCAATCACTCGGCGAAGACGCGTTGGATGCATCTCATTCCTTCGATCATCTACAAAAACCACTGTTGGAACATTCGGAAGTTCAAACAGGGCTTCCTGTTCAGGATCTGGAGAAGTTATGTACGCAGCAACCGCGGCAATATTACATGAAGAGAGAACACTGTAAACAGAACAAATCATAAACAATAAAAAGATACGTTTCATTGGTTTAACTCCGGTCGGTAACGATCTGGGTGTTTTGGCTCTTCGTGGAAGTAGAACAACCACGCAGTGTTTTTTACAAACTCTAAAATTAATCCTTGCTGAATTGTTTCTTTACTCGCTTCCTCACGGCTTAATACTGATGGGCGATGAGGAAACTCCACCATTATTTCATAACTATCTGAGAAACCATCATGTTCATAACTTTCTGCTTCAATTATTCCAACTGTTGCAGAACACCTTCCCTCCCAAAGCCATTGGTTTCCTGGAGGGGTCAAGGAATAGTTTTGTAAGTCGATAAAAATAACGCAATCTACTTGCAACGATTTTGCAATATCTGTAGAAGGCATGGCTGACCACTGCGGGGTTTCGAATTGCCAACGCGCAACTAGATCTGGGCGGACTATTTTTACATCAGGAGTATTTTTTGCAATTCTTGCGGCTACTCCTCCTGCAATTGAAGTTGAAATGCCTGGGTGCTCATAATGAACTGCAAGGTCAGTGTCAATAACAACAGCGACACTCTTACCTTCAAGATTATATTCTGCAGGCTTCTCAATTAACATCTGATCTTCCATTGCTTGCTTTCCAGCTCCAATAAAACCAAAGACAGAACATCCTATGCTGCATAATGTGGCAAGTGACGCAAGTGAAAGAATAATGAAACGAATCATAAAACACCTCTGTGCAATAGAATTTTAAAGCCCCACGCAACGAGTGCGGCAGTGATGAGAAATACAAAAATTCGGGATGGAGGAAATCGATAGAGTAGTGGTTGAAAAGAATAACCAGTACACGCGGTTACGAATCCACCAATGACTACTAGAAATGCTGTTATTGCAAGGAGCATGCCCAACGGCTGAACCATGAATGCTGATGGCAATTCCCCTCGAACGGTGTGACTCCACGCTGTAGTCATACCACACGTTGGGCATGGAACATTTGCTGCGAGAATCCACCCACATTGAGGAAGACCCAATTGCTGATGCGTCCCGACACCATCGGTTGATGGCTGAAGAAAAAATGCTATAGATAAAAGAAATAGTGTTGCTAACGCAACACCAAGTGCGTATATCCGTCTTTTTCGTTCTGATTTTTGTGGGATACATATTCCAATATTGTCTTTTTGATCTTGCACGACAGGTACAGGATACCCGCCCTAAGGTTGTTGGACTATGACTACAACGATAAATCGGTGTAGCACACCACGGCAGAATGCGATGTATTAATTCAGAGGCGTGCAAAATACGCCCGTCTTACATTCAACTTCTACTTCTGTGAGAAGATGCAATTTAACACCACTTCCATGCAAATCAGCAACCGAAGCCGCTGTACTTGTAAATAGATGTTGCACAGGAACCGAAGTCGTATCGAACTGAATACCGCTACATGCCATCTGGAGAATCGCACGATGTCGAGTTGCCCAAGCTCCCACAATTGTAACTTCCCTAAAGTTTTCAACAGAAGCTAGTACATGCAGAGAACCCGTACTATCGACAGCCAATTCTATGTGTTCAAAATCTGGGCAACGCGGTTCTATTGAAATCAACCCTGCTATATGAGAAGCAAATCGGGTTTGTGAATTTGAAGTTTCTTTCCCGATTCGTTCTGGTTCTTTTGGATTCTCTTGCACTGTTGGCTCCACGGGCTTGGTAACTTCGTTTACAAAAGGAACATCTTGTAATTGTGCTTCTTGTTGCTGCAAATCGTCAGTGGCAAACCTGTGTGTAGTTGGAAGTTCAGTCGTAGCAGGAACTTCTTCGGTATCTCTTCGCAAGCGTCCAATGAAATCAACAACGTTGCTAATGCGAGGAAAGTTTACTTGAGAAACAACGTTGCTCGTACTTCCCATTGCAGGCAACGGGTGTCCAACTTCAAGACTAACTCCAAGTTGATGGTGAGCGGTTTGAACAATTCGGCTTGCTGCTTCACTTGATGCTCGCTCCTCAGCCCCAACAATCACCAAACGAACAGGTGGGAACTCTTCACCCTTTCCTTTTGCACTTACCAACCCCTTTAGTAATCGATATGCTCCAACGACTGCCGCTTGATCTGCCCCCGAAAGAAGCGTGACATAATCTGCATCGCAATGTAACAACGATGTTGAATCTACATCCGAAGGAGGTTGTACAATCCAATTCTCAATTGGGTCATCTATCCGCTCTATAACCTCTTCAATAGACGTGCAGGATGTAATGTCAACATTCCCACCACTTCCAATAAACGCAACATCAACGGAATCTTCATGCATCCGCACAAGAACTGAATTGCCGCTCTGCGCTTCTCGACCCGCATATGGAACGAGCCACAACCCACCTTGTACTGGAAGGTGCGCAGGGAGCAGGAGTTCAATTGAAGCACCCGAAGAAGGTTCGGTGCTTGTCGTGAACATCGCTGCAAGTTCGGCATATTGTTCAGAGCTTGGTGTCATCTTTATCCTCTGTAGGAATTATACGCCCAATGACTGGCGAACCTTGCGTTAAAGATAAAGTGCCTACTCGCCGTGCAAGCTCCGCAGCTCGCCCACCCGATTCTGATGCCACTTCAACGATTGGAACTGGCGGTGCATAAATATCTTCGAGCCACTGAGCCAATGCCTCAAAATCACGTTCTGCCTCGCTATCTGGGGCAAAATCACAAACCGGCTGACCGAAACTTGCCGCTTCTCTAAGTGTTTCATGATCTCGAATAACCGTTGGAGCAACTTCTGGATCAAAAGATTCACGCAATCGCTGAAGCAGAGTTCGAGCCAAAGGTGAGGAACGATGAATGGAGGGAATAATCCAACATGGAAGGGGTTTTCCAATTCGAGCGATGAGGGCATCGACTGTTTTTCGTTGACGACGAGCCCCACGGAGTGAAAAATAGCCCGTTTCGACTGGAATCAACGCTTCGGTTGCTGCTCGGAGTGCGTTGTACGTCAATAAACCAATATTTGGAGGACAATCAATCACACATCGATCAAAATCGCCTTCCCACAACTTCAAAACACTTTCGAGCCGACAATCTCGGTCTGGCATATTCTGCAAGACACTTCCGGGTGCTTCAAGTGCTGTAAGCATCATCGTACTTGGAGCAAGGTGTAAATTACGAGTAATTTCCCATAAATAAGCATCCTTTTCGAAAGACTCATCGTGTGGAGCAATCATTGCGTCACCGATATGTTTTTCAATTTGTTCCTCTGGCACCCCGAGACCAGCAGCACAATGTGCTTGTGGATCCATATCTATCAATAAAGTACGTAAACCACGCCGTGCATACATGGCTGCAAGATTAATCGACGTTGTCGTCTTACCACAACCACCTTTTTGATTAACAATTGCAAATGTACGCAATGGGGAATCCTCTCTGGCTCCAAAAAAGGAGCGACTTTTCCTTATCGGAACCCCACACCACTTTCCTTGAAAGAGAGAGATTGTTCTGTACTAAGCAGAAGCCCCTACCGAAGCCCACGCTAATCCGATTGCCCCATCATCAATTTCATCAACAATAGTTGCACCCTCTTCCGTTGGAAGGATTAATCGAATTAATGCGTCTACAGTTTTTTTATCTCTTTGCATAATTGAAACTAATTCTTCAATGTTCACCGAAGCCGGCAACCGTATTGGCAAGCCAATATTTGTCAGAATTCCACGAATTCGGTCAACATAATCCGCATCAACAAGCCCAGTTGCCTCTGCACAAAATACGGATGCACAAAGGCCGATTGAAACGGCTTCGCCATGGCACAAAGATAGTTCACGTATGGGCTCAATTGCGTGAGCAAATGTATGACCAAGATTTAAGAGAGCGCGGCATCCTGATTCTCGCTCATCCTGAGCAACTACCTCAGCTTTTATTGATGCACACTCTGAAACAAGTTCAACAAGCGTGGATGTATCGCGTGCGAATATTTCTACAAGATGTTGTTCTATCCATGTCAACAACTTTTCGTGCCCAAGCATTGCGTGTTTCACACATTCTGCAAGCCCACAACGTAATTGTCGATCGTCTAGTGTGTTTAGAGTGTCGACATCTGCAACAACAAGAGCTGGCTGCCAAAAGGAGCCTGCGAGATTCTTGCCAAGCACAACTTGTCCACCCGAGTGTTCGATTGGTAGATTAATTCCCGTTTTTCCACCAATCGAAGCATCAACCATTGCTAGCAATGTCGTTGGAACTTGAATAACTGATACGCCTCGCATAAATGTTGCTGCTGCAAAACCGCCAACATCTCCAACAAGCCCCCCTCCCACCGCAACAAGTGGAACTGTGCGATCACACCCATATGAGAGCATCGCACTCCAAATATCTTGGATCGAATCCATAGTTTTATTTGATTCCACTGCTCGCAATGAACATGCATCTGTATCTTCTGAAAACGAATGCATTGCAATTTGGCCATGAGAGGACTCAATATTTTCGTCAAGAACAAAAAAGTATTTTGAAGCTGGCACTATTTCCCCAACAAGCCCACCAAGTTTTTGAAGAATGCCACTTCCAACATGAATGGAGTATGACCTGTCACCAAGGGGTACTGAAATAGTTTTCATACTTTACCTTCCGAATCTTCATACAACATCGCCATTGCTTGTGATGGGTCATCGGGCAACTCGCCTGATGTTTCACTCACCGCATCGATTACCTCTCTAGTAACTATTGACTTTCGAGGGTTCAACTTTCTTTTGCCTTTACATAATTTCACTACTAAAAAGAAAACAAAGAGAACTACGAAAAATAATGGAATTAGCAACAGAGATGTTGGGATTTTTTGAATGCTCGTTGAAGATTTCAATACTGTATCTGTAGTCACAAACGTAGGGTACAGTCGTATTTGATTGTCGCGTGCTTTAATTGACATGGTTTTATAAAACAACGCTGGTCCCTGAATTGTTTTCATCGAAGATGTAGTGGATTCCCCAACAACATATACCCCATACACGTTTCCAGATTCACCTCGAACGAAGAGTTCTTTGACGCCACTCCAAGGATGTACCAAGGTCTCAAGAAGTTCTACATCTCCAGATATTTGAAATAGTTTTCCTCGAAACAATTCTGGAGTTCTCAGCAGTGCTGCCATGTTTGGGGTTTGGAGGGATTCAGCAGAACCCTCCCACAAACGAACATGTTCAACAAGTGCTGCAAATCCTTCGCCTCGAGAATCCTCTCCATCAGCGACCGATTGAAGACGAATTTGGCTTTTTTCCCCAATTGGTGAAATATCTGCTGCCATAAGTACGCAGAAAAGCAATATCAAAGTCTCTCGTAGCATTTTTACAGGATACTCGTAGCAGCGAAGTCGTGAGTACGGTATCATTCCTCGCCTTACGGTCCCATCGTCTAGTCAGGTCAGGACACCAGGTTTTCATCCTGGGAACAGGGGTTCGAATCCCCTTGGGATCATTTATAGGGAGGTTTTTATGATTTCACTCTTCACAATTCCAATATTACTCGTTTCTACTCCTGTAGATTATCAGCCAATTGATTTTGTTGCTGCAACGAGTCTTTCATTTGAGAGCCAGCCAGAAACGACTGATTCTCCTTTGGATATTCAAGAAGAAGAGGTAATGAGTGTTTCTCCACCAACATGGGGCAAGAAAGATACTTGGCGCTGGAATCTCCAAGCTGGTTGGGCAAAGGATGTAAAAAATTCAGGCAACACTCTTGAAGTCTATGGCGTCGAGTTTGAATATTTTGTGGATGAAGATTTGAGTCTTGACTTTGGGTTTTTGGGGATGACCGTCGACCAAGATGGTCCCAATGCAAACGGGTTGAATTTCACGTTGCAATTACGGTGGCATTTTGTTGCAGAAGAATCATGGTCGATGTTCTTAGAGGGTGGAGCTGGACTATTGCGTACTAGTGACAACGTTCCAGCGGGCGGATCGAAGTTTAATTTTACTCCGCAAGCAGGGCTAGGTTTTTCTTTTGATATGGGTAAGCACAACAGGTGGCTCGTAGGCGTGAAATGGCATCACATTTCGAACGCAAATACATACGCATCAAATCCCGGTCGCGATAGCATCATGATTTGGACCGGCATTTCATTTCCATTTTAAAAGGGTCTGACCCCCGACCTAACCCCCGACATGACCCCCGACATGACCCCCGACATGACCCCCGACATGACCCTTGAATTAACCGTTGAAGGCGGCAATCGCCAGCGAAACGTTGTGACCGCCGAAGCCAAATGAATTATTCAATGCTACTTTGATTGTTCGTTCCTGAGCAGTGTTTGCAACAAAATTCAAATCAAAACCTTCATCAGGATTATCAAGGTTAATTGTTGGAGGCATAACACCATCGTAAATTGCCTTCACCACTGCAATAGACTCGATACCACCTGCTGCACCAAGCATATGACCTGTGCAAGATTTCGTTGAACTCATCGCAAGCGAACTCGCATGATTGCCAAACAAGCTCTTCACTGCAGACACTTCTGCAATATCCCCAAGTGGCGTAGACGTTCCATGAGCGTTGATGTAATCCACTTGGTCAATTTCAAGTTTAGCATGCCGCAAAGCCGTTTTCATAGCTGCATGCGCACCAGTTCCAACAGCATCAGGAGCTGCAATATGCCCAGCATCGCCAGTAATTCCAAACCCAATGATTTCAGCAAGAATTGTCGCCCCACGAGCTTTCGCGTGTTCCAACTCCTCCACAGCTAAAACTGCCGCACCCTCAGCGAGCACAAAACCATCTCGGTCTCGATCAAATGGGCGAGACGCAAGCGTGGGCTCATCATTCCGCGTTGAGAGAGCTTTCATCGCCGAGAACGAGCTCACACACACCGGAGACACCGCCCCTTCAGCACCTCCAGCAAGAATAAAGTCAGCTTGGTCAGATGCAATAAACATAAACGCTTCAGCAAGAGCGTGCCCGCCTGTAGCACACGCTGTTGCAGGAGCAGAATTGACTCCACGCAGGTTAAATTTTATCGAAACATTGCCAGCAGTCGCATTGACCATCAATTTCGGGACAGTAAATGGACTCAGCCGGCGAGGGCCTTTTTCTTTTAGGACTCCAGCATAGAATTCAATCGTTTGAATTCCACCAACACCTGATCCAATAACCACACCATTTCGATAGGGATCACCCTGGTTCCAGTCAAGCCCACAATTCTCCATGGCTTCAATCGCTGCCCACAATCCTAATTGTGAGAATCGATCCATCTTCTTGATTTCACTTCGATCAAGCTTCGTTGTTGGATCCCAATCGCGAACTTCGCCCGCAATTGTCGCAGACCAACGGTCATCTTGCTCAAAAGCGGTAATTGGGCCAATACCAGATCGACCCTCGACCATGCCCGACCACGTTGAGGTGACATCGTGACCGAGATTCGATATTGCACCGAGACCAGTTATGACCACTCGACGTTGATTATGGACTGACATGAAAAAACTTTCTGTTATTCGGCTTCTGTTGCAGCAACTATAAAGTCGACTGCATTGCCAACTGTTTGAATTTGCTCTGCCTTATCATCAGGGATGGAGGTTGAGAATGCGTCCTCTAATTCCATAACTAATTCAACGGTATCAAGACTATCGGCGTTTAAATCATTCGCAAAACTTGATGCAATAGTGACTTCGTTTTTATCAACTCCAAGTTGAGTTGAAACAATATCAATCACTTTTAGTTCAATTTCAGCTTTCGTCATCGTAAGAATCTCCTTAGAAACCGCGACTGCCGCGGGCGTGGTAATTATATCGAGTATCAGGCAAGAGTGCCTTGCACTCGTTTATGGGTTTTTCAGAGTTAACAGGTTAGCCCGCCATCAACGACAAGCACTTGGCCAGTCACATACCCCGCATCCTCAGACGCAAGGTATGACACTGCAGAGGCGATTTCAGAAGATTGCCCATATCTGCGAAGTGGCACCATTTTTTCGACACCCTTTCGAATCTCTTCGCCAAGCGACGCTGTCATATCTGTTTCGATATAGCCAGGTGCAATTGCATTTGCAGTAATTCCTTTGGAACCAAACTCTTTAGCAATCGTTTTGGTCAGTCCAACAAGCCCAGCCTTAGCCGAAGCATAATTCGCCTGCCCGGCATTTCCACTAATCCCAGTAACCGATGTGATATTAATAATTCTTCCCCATCGGCCTTTCATCATCGGTCTTGCTACTGCCTTGCAACCAGCAAAGACTGAACGAAGATTCACATTCATCACGACATCAAAATCTTCCAAAGTCATACGAAGCATCAGTCCATCTTTTGTCATTCCAGCGTTATTCACTAGAACATCAATACGACCATATTGCTCTGCGATTTCATCAATCGCTGCCGTATATGCTTCTGCGTCAGACAAATCGCAAATGTGAGAACTCGCTTGCCCACCAGTTACATCTATTTCTTTTTCTACTTTAACGAGCGCGTCGATATTCCTTGCCACCATTGCAACAATAAATCCATCGCTTGCAAGACGCAAAGCAATCGCTTTACCTATACCTCGATTTGCCCCAGAAACAATTGCAACTCGGGCTTCTTGTATATTTTCGTTGGAAATAGTTTACTCCGTTCCTGTGTGGGTATTATTGCCCAAGTGGTCCACCTGGTCGGCTTGGCGGCGGCCCAGGTCGAGATTCGTCAGTACCAACTGACCCGTCAGTACTTGTTATCTCACCAGCCAAAGAATACGAAGTTTCTTCATCTGGTTGTAATGCTATTTCTGCCTGCTTGCTTTTTAAATCGAAATAATTTTGAACCAAATTGCCACTTAGTTTTTCTATAAGGTTCGGGGATGTTTCTGCTGCACTAAAAGTAAAATCAGATCCTTTGTTCTGATAAAACCACATCTGTACCTGATAATCCATACCAATTTCATAAATTGCCATGACGCAGGATGTTCCCTCTGGACTTTCGCCAGTCAACAACTCAATGAGAGAAACACTGTCCATATATGATGACATGTTCTCTTTAGACATTGTGTCGAGTTCCATGTGGTCGCTGTAGGACAACATGCTTTTAATTGAGTCCAAATCTGATTGAATCATTGCGTTAAAAAAATTAAGGATTGCAATTCGCTCTGATTCTCGTCGAGGAGCTTCATCCTCACTGAGGAATATTCTGTTATCTATTGATAAATCCGAAACTAGTTGATCGACTGTTTTTGCTTTTGGTCGCTTGGGCGCAGTTGGTTTCTGGGTTACAACTTGCTTTGGCTTTTCTTCTTCTCCTCCGCATCCAATTCCAAAAACTGAAATTGCAAGGAACATCAAGAGTACTGACCATACGCTTTTATTTTGGTTCATCATGGGACTGTACCTTTACATCTCTATTCACTCGTCGCATGAGACCCCGCAGCACACCGCTTGGGGCAAGTTCATGCCAACTGCACCCATCATACTCTTTTGCCATTTTGTTGCAAGATTGTGCCCAGCGAACTGAGCCAGTTATTTGGTCGACAAGACGGTCTGCGATGGTTTCTGGGCTATGTAAATCAGCGGTCACATTCGACCATACATCGATTTTTGGTGCCAGTAATGTCGCTTCTGCTAGGGCTTCTCGCATTCCCTTTGCAGCAGGAGCCATAAAAGGCGAATGGAACGCACCAGCAACAGAAAGTGCTGTTGCACGAACACCCTTTTCCTCTGCAAGCGTTGCAACACGCTCGCACGCAGCCACGGAACCACTAAGCACTGTCTGACCTGGCGCATTAAAGTTAGCAGCAACAAGTATCTCGTCACCCTCTTTTGCATCATCGCAAAGAGCAAGTGCAGCATCATCATCGCCCATCACTGCAACCATCGTGCTTTCTTTTGCTTCTGCGGCTGCTTGCATCAATTGTCCGCGTTTTGCTACAAGTCGCAGTCCATCAGCAAATGAAAAGACTCCTGCAAGATGCAGCGCTGTGTATTCACCAAGGGAAAGTCCAGCTGTTGCAACCATATCGCCAACAAGACCTTGTTCACGAAGTCCATGCCATGATGCAACTGAGCATGTGTAAATTGCAGGTTGGCTTATATTCGTTTTATTGATTTCACCGTTTGGATCGTTGAAACAAATTTCACTCAATGGCAACCCAAGTGAGTTACCAATGACTGCGTCTGCTTCTTCAAAAATTGCTTTTGCAGCTGGAGAAGCGTCGAACCACGCTTTACCCATGCCAGCTTTTTGTGCACCTTGACCAGGACATAATGCAACGAGTTTCGACATTGTCATATTCTCCAAGCGCTGCTTGCCCACGTGAGTCCTCCACCAAAGGCAAGGAGCACGATTACATCGCCGCGTTTAATTTTTCCATCTTGCCAGAGTTGGTCAAAACAAAGCGCAGCCGCGCCCGCTGAACTGTTTCCAAAGTGGCTAATGTTTTTATACACCTTGTCGTCAGCTAACCCCAGTTTTTTCTGCGCTGATTCAATTATGCGCATGTTTGATTGGTGACAGATGAATTGGCTCACATCATCAGGCGTTAAGCCGGTTTCTTCAAGAAGTGTTTCTGCAATTTCTTGGAAGGTTGTCACTGCAAATTTATATACTTCTTTGCCCTTCATTCTCAGATTGCCGTATGAAGTCGTCGCCGTATCTCCTTGAACTACGTCTTCTTCACAAGAGGGAATGTATAAAGCCGGCCATGGCTGGCCATCAGCATTCATAGTCTGGTAAAAACAACCAACCTCTGGGTCATCGCATTTTTGTAATATAACTGCTCCCGCTGCATCGCCAAACAAAATGGAAGTTCCGCGGTCAAGCGGATCAGTCAACTTACTCATTGCATCACAACCAACAACTGCAATCGTATGTTGTGTACCGCTTCGAATCAAACTATCTGCTAGGTTCATCGCGTATACAAAGCCAGAGCAAGCGGCGACTATGTCAAACGCACCAGCAGGAGCAGCGTTTACTTTTGCTGATAACCTGCATGCGTTGGAAGGGCATGTCATTTCAGAAGTCACTGAAGCGCAAATGATTAAGGAAAGATCTGACCCTTTGATTCCCGCATCGTCAAGCGCTTTTTTTAACGCCCGCGTCTGCAATTCAAACGTGCCTTCGTCTTCATTGCAATAGTGGCGTTCGACGATTCCGGTTCTCTGTTCGATCCATTCCACATCGACATCAAATCGTTTTGCCAACTCTTCGTTTCCTAGAATGTTGTCTGGCACTGCGGAACCCGTGCCAACAACACGAACGCCGCAAGGTTCAAAAGTTGTCATGCGACACTCACTTCTTCTTCGATGGTCGCAAGTTGTTCAATGATATGTTTGTTGACACCCGCGGTTGAAAACTGTTTCACTCTAACAATTGCATTAGTAATCGTTCTAGCTTCAGAACTCCCATGACAAATCATACTGATTCCATTTACACCAAGAAGTGGTGCACCACCGTACTCATGGTAGTCATAATCAGCGTAAAATTTTTGCATAATAGGTTTGAATGCCTCCGCGAGTTTCGGATCAGCTGCAGCAACATCTCGAGCTATTTTTGTAAGTAGCCCTGTTGCAAGACCTTCAGCAAGTTTGATGCTCACGTTTCCAACGATACCATCAGTAATTACAACGTCTGCGCCACCATCAAAAAGCGTGCGACCTTCGATATAGCCAACGAAATTAATGTCCGGTGCTGCGCGAAGCATATCGCGAACGAGTTTTAGATTGCTTGTGCCCTTTTGTTCTTCACCACCAACATTCATCAGTGCAACGCGAGGGTTCTCGATACCTAGAATTCGTTTTGCATAGACTTTTCCCATAACGCCATATTGTGCAAGATGAATAGGTTTTGGTTCGATATTTGCCCCAACATCGATGAATGCGACGGTTCCTGCAAACGTTGGGACTGCGGCTGCAATTCCGGGGCGGTGAACACCATCTAGCCTTCGCAAATACATTTGGCTACCAGCAACAAACGCGCCAGTGTTGCCTGCAGATATTACTGCGTCAAGTGGGTTATTCGCTTTTTGTGATCCATCTTTGCACATGACAACAAGAGAACTATCTTGCTTACTTCGTACAGCATCGACTGGACTTTCGTCCATTGAAATAGTCTCTGAAGTTCCGACGATTTCAATTTGGGCTGGGCCAACGTTTGTGTTTTCAATTCCACCGCGAATAATTTGTTCGTCGCCGTATAAAACGACTACGTCGTCTGATTCTAATTGTGCAGTTGCCTCGAGTGCGCCATCTAGAATAGGGTCGGGCGCTAAATCCCCCCCCATCACATCAATGCCGATTCGCATTAATGGTTACGCCTTTGTAGCTTTAACTTGAAGACCTGGGCGAACGTAGCCGCAACTTGGACATGAGCGATGTGGCAATCGATTGCTGCCACAATTTGGGCAGAGTGCCAAGTTCGTGCTGCTAAGCGCGTGGTGTGAGCGGCGCTTTCGCTTGCGTGCTGGGGATGTTCGTAGTTTTGGGAGCATCGTTCTATACCTTCTTCAATAAAATGACCGCTTAGGAGCGCTCGAGTGAAGGCGGGATTGTAGCAAAAATGGCAATTCATCGCCACCTCACAACCAATATCGACGTTTTACGATTTTATTCTCCTCTGAGACTTTTTTTCAAGCAAAGCAAAATGTGCCGTTTTTAGCGCTTAAAAAGTCTCAGAGGTGATTATTAGCGCTTAAAAAGTCTCAGAGGTGATTATTAGGCTAAAAAGAAAGCACGGTAATCCGTGCTTTCTTAAAAATGCGTTTTTGTGCTGCGTTAACTGCTGGGTATGAAGTGCAGCCATTCGCCGAATAAGAATTCGAGTCGCGCTGCGAGGAGTGCAATACGACCCATCACCGTGTATCCAAAAGAAGC
>JACNLO010000063.1 GCA_014381555.1 Planctomycetota bacterium
ACGCAGGCCGGCTCTTTGAGCCGGCCTGTTTTTTTGCGTCACCCAATTTGTCTGTCTCTTGCTCTGATCAGGTGGTAAGACTCGTTCACTAAAATGGCAATTTCTACTGGATGTGTCGCTTGGAAGCCGATTAGGTACACTGTACGTAGTACATGTTAGGATAACGTCGTATAAGAAAGGTCTACAGAAGGTCTACGGATGGATCGAAGCCGAAAGCAATGGATTGCCCTGGCAATTGCATCACTCGCTGTGCATGCAAGCGTTGCTATTGTCAGTGCTCAGGAAGGATCCAGTGGAGCCAGTTCAGTGGTTTCTAGGCAATCGGGGATATCGGGGCAATCGGTGGTATCGGGGCAATCGGGGGTTCCGGGGGTTCCTGTTGGTAAGGACATACAATCCCAACTGCAAGACTTACAGCGTGCACTTGATGAAGCTGTGTTGACAAACTCTGCTGTTCGCACCGAACTCAACCAAGCGAGAGATTCATACGACAATGATTCGTGGCTCAATGAACAGCGGGCTGCTTCCGTGATGTCACTTGTGAATGATGTCCTTGCAGATGCTAGCCAACGCGTAAATCTGTATGGCGATGGCTCCATGATGGGCTGGTCAGACGGTTTCCATCTCTCAAGTGCTGATGGACTCTTCAGGCTCAACATTGGTGGACTCATGCAGACGCAGTTCATGTCGAGATGGCAGGGAACTAATGCAACCGCTGGTTTTGGACAATATGATGAGTGGCGATACGGGTTTGGAGTGTCCAGAACACAACTCTCTTTTGATGGACACGCGTTTGGCCGCGGTCTTACATATTTAGTTGAACTTGGCTGGGGACGAAATGATCCGTACAACCACACAAGCAACAGCGAACAAATGACACCAAGGATGTGGGATGCATGGGTTGCATTTCAATTAAATTCTGAAACTCAGATTAAGCTAGGTCAATTTATGCTTCCATTTACAAAGGAAGCAATTATCAAGTCTCCATACCAAATGGCAATTTTTCCATCCCTTGTCGAATACCGGATGGGATTGGAGAGGTCACAAGGTGTCGAACTAGACTGGAAAAATAATGATCGGCATTTTTCGTTAACAGTTTCAAATGGTTCAGCAGCATTACTTCAAGGGCTGTTGTTTGGAAACGAGGACCCAACACCACCACTGTCGGCTCTTGGAAGCGATACGTTGTATTCCGTAACGATGCGCCATGAATGGAAACTTCTTGGTGAATGGGATCAGTTCAACCAATTTACAAGCCCCCCAGGAAGTGAACGTGGAGTACTTATTGGGCTTGCTGGTCATAGGCAGAACACAGAATCTAATAGCCCTGTCCCGGTGGGAGGATTCCCTCCAGGAATATTCTGGGGTGTGACTGCTGACATGGTGATGCAATTCGATGGGGCGTCACTTTTTGGTGCGGTTATTTATGAGCGTGTTCTTGACATATCTGTTTCACTGCCACGACTGAATCTTCTCGCTTTTGTTGCTCAAGGAAGTACATATGTCACTAACCAAACAGAGTTGTTTGCTCGGTGGGAATCTGGTGGACCAGACAGAGAAGCGATAGCTGGTGGAGACCACCTGCAAATAGTAACTGTTGGTATGAATCACTACATGGATGGACAAGATTTGAAATTTACTGCAGATTTAGGGTTTAGTTTTGGAGAGGTCTCTGGATTCATGGCAAACACTCAAGCCGGATGGATAACAGATGTTCGTCGGAGAAACCAGGTTCTCGTTCGAACTCAGTTGCAACTTATGTTCTAAGGAAATGAAATGATATTCTGTGACTTCAACTTAAAACAACATCTAACAGCAGTGGTATCACTCGTTGCCACGGTGATTTCTGTGAATTGTTTTAGCCAAAGCCCAAGTTTCCAACAACAACTAGATGAGATGCGTCAGCAACTCAATGAGGTGCAATCTGAAACGGATGAGATGCGGGAAACTCTTGATGAACTAAAAGCTAATGATTTGGATTGGCTTTCTCAAAAACGTGCTGACGATGTTAGAGAACTCGTGCAGGACATTCTTTCTGATGCAGATTCTCGAAACTCACTCATTGGCGACGGGCTTCTAGGTGGTTGGTCTGATGGGTTCTTTCTTGCAAGCAGTGATGGACGATTTAAATTAAAAATTGGTGGCCTTTTCCAAGAGCGGTTTGTACAGAATTACCTACGAAGTGATACTGGTGACCGTTGGCGAGGTGGTGTTGAAAATACCCGCACGCGTTTGAGTTTTAGTGGGCACATTTTTGACCGAGACACAACTTTCTTAATTCAAGCGGGGTATGGTTATTTGGATCCAAATGCAATTCTTCCAAACACAAGAATTGCCGCTAAGTTGTGGGATACTTGGATCAAATTCAAATTAAATGAAAAATGGTCGCTTAAAGTTGGTGTATTTATGCTGCCTTTTACAAGAGAATCACTTGTTTCTGATAAATACCAACTCGCTGTAGACCGTTCATTGATAGATTATCGACTCGGTTTGGCACGGTCTCAAGGGCTTGAACTTACATGGCATCCAAATGACAGCACTAGAGTCTTTCTTGCAACTTCAAGCGGTTCACCGACTCTTAGAGGGGTAAATATATCTGGAACAAATCCAACACCTCCATGGGCGGCGTTATCAGAAGATACTGATTGGTCTGTAACTGCCCGAGCAGAATTTTTATTGAATGGCTCGTGGTCTCAATTTAACCAGTTCACATCGCCGGTTGGTAGCGAGCAGGGGGTTCTGTGGGGAATAGCAGCACATGGGCAGAATGGCGAGCGAATTGGACGTGGTAACCCCAAGCAAGATCAATATGGCATTACTTCGGATATATCCATTCACTCTGATGGAATGACATTTTTTGCTTCTGGGACATTTCACAATCAGAAGAACCCATCCTCATCCGTACCAAACGGTGATTGGATTGGATATGTGGTTCAAGGAAGCACATACATGACTGACACGACCGAATATTTCATTCGATATGCGAGCGGTGGAGTCATGCAGGACTCTCTTGGGAACAATGATGTGCACATTCTTACGAATGGAGTCAATTGGTACTTAGATGGGCAGGGTCTCAAAGTTACGAGCGATTTCGGAGTGAGTTTTGGTGAAATTAGCGCTGGCCAAGGTGGCCAAGACAGCCCGCCTAGTATGGCAAATCAGATGGTTGGGTGGCGGGCTTCAACCAATCAAAATGCTGAGTGGCTCTTCAGAACCCAGCTGCAACTCGCATTTTAGGACTTTGGAGCCCACCCTTTTTTTGACGCCTTTTGTGTCGTCTTTTGTAGTGCCTTTTTTCGGCTCGGAGCCAAAAAAACCGGAGCCCCGGAGCCCCGGATCCGTTTCTGCGTAGATTTCAAACTCAGCTAGTGATTTGATATCTATTTAATTTCGATGGTAGAAACACCTTCACTGAGCATTTCATAGACTTGAGCAACATCTTCAGCATGCATTCGAATACAACCCATGGATGCCTGTGTCCCAATAGTCTGTGGTTCAATTGTGCCGTGGATACCAAGACCCTCAAGATCATATGTTCGCTCTTCAGCACCCTGAAGTCCAATCCATCGTTCCCCAATGGGGTTTTCTGGATTATCTGCAGAATAAAATGCTCTAGTGCGAGGATTAACCCATGTGGGATTTACAAGTTTAGAATGCTGGCGAACTTTAAATAGTCCAGTTGGGGTTGAATTGTACTCACCAAGACCTACTCGATAAGATCGGACAAAGACTTGCTCATCTCCATCACCAAGAAACAGGTCAATTCGATATGACTCTTTGTCAACAATGGCATGAAATGGGCCAGAGATAAGTTTTAAACTTTGCCCCGGTCGAATACCACTCGCATGGCTAATGCCGTTGATTCTCTGAATGAACCGCCAATCAACTTGAAGACCCATCTTGTTCACAATTCCGCTGAGTGTATCTCCACCTTGAATGATATACTCAATGGCATATGGGTCACCGCTTGTCATTTCTGGTGAGAAAACAAGCAAATCTGAAATATCTGTCAAGACACCGCGAAGTTGCGATTCTTCAGAGTCTGTGAGCCCACCGCTTCGCAACGTGGCTGACAATTGTATTCTTGCCTTGCTCAATTCCCCTTGATCAAGTGATTGCAAGCCCTCATTAAAGTTTGGAGGTGTTGTTCCAACAACTACAGACAATGGCTGAAGTGGAGTTGTGTCTGTTATTGTTGAATTGGGTTCTTCAAGAGCAACAACAGTCTTGGCTGGGGACTCTTCAACGACTTGTGGGTTCTCACTAGTTGAATTGGTTGAATCGCTCCAGTTGCCATCTGGCCACAACATCCAAGTTCCACCAGCGGCAATAAGAATGACAATAAACCAAGTCGCACTTCTGCGTACTCGGTGCCGTCTATACATTCCGCCACGATTTGAATTTCCGCCTTGACTTGGTAATGCCATGTTGAGGATTGTAGCGATTATCGAGTGAAAATATTTACTTCGAGGAATTAATTGAGCAAAGTTCTTGTTGGTGTGACAACAGCAGTCATCGGTTGGTCGTGAGTGTAGCATTGGACACTTTCAAGTATTTGCTGGTCAAATGCAATCCCAATGACAATCGGTGGCCGTGAGAGGTCAAGGTATCGGTCATAAAACCCGCCACCTCTGCCGAGCCGACCACCAGAGGTGTCAAATCCCATGCCAGGAACAAGGATTACATCGATGATATCAGCTGGAATAGGGTGTCGATGAATTGGCTCCCGAAGACCGTGCCGTGTAATCTTCAATGTGTGCTCATCAAGGGAACTCAATACTCCCGCTCGCATAGTCTTACTTTCCCACGAGACAAGGGGTACCCCAACAGTTCTTGATTCGTCAATCCACTGGTTCAGCAATTGCAAGATATTAACTTCATCATCAAGTGGGAGATAAGCAAAAATTGTATCTGCAAAAATGACCGAAGCAATTGACATGAGCCGATCGCAAATCAAAGTGCTGGCATGACACTTTTCTTCAGGCGTCATTTCAGCAATGGCATCTCCAATGTATTTTCGCTGTTTTGTTTTACTCATTCGAAGTAGGTCGCATTAATAGTTGGCAGTGCTTGTGGGTCGTGATCAGATGGAGCAAGGATTGCACGTTGATTTGAAACATCATCTCGAGCAAGAAGAATAGCATCGCAAACAGATCGCGACTTTGGGGCTTTAGAAAGATAGATGACAAGTTGGCTTAAAGAAAACTGGCATTCGGGCATGCCTACTCGTTCTACAATGTGCCATGTTGCTGCAGCTTGTTCAATGGCACGTGGATCCTCAAGACCAACATCTTCACTTGCAAAAATGGACATGCGACGGGCTATAAAACGTGGGTCTTCACCTGCTTCAAGCATACATGCAAGCCAGTACAGCGCTCCATTGGTATCACTCGCACGAACAGATTTGATAAGAGCACTTGCGTGATCGTAATGGCCATCACCAAATTTGTCGTATCGAACAGCTTTTCGCTGCATAGATTGTTGAGCAGTTTCTAAAGTAATGATTCCGGTCGTGCTGTTGACTGCAATTTCTAGCGCGTTTATCGCACGCCTTGCGTCACCATCAGAATATTTCGCCCAATGCGATATCGCTTCATCAGTAACTTCAATTGAAAGAGCTAGGTATCCAGCTTCGCAACAGAGAGCACGGTGTAGAACGCGTTCAACATCAGAGTTGCTTAGTGGCTCAAGTTTGAACAACGTCGACCTACTTATAAGCGCATTGTTTACCGAGTAGGCTGGGTTTTCAGTGGTAGCACCAATCAGTATTAGGATGCCTTGTTCAACTGCACCAAGAAGAACATCCTGCTGGCTCCGACTGAACCGATGTATCTCATCAAGGAAGAGAATGGTTCTCCCATTGTCGTTTTCAATTCGTATTTTTGCTTCATCAATGATTCTGCGAATGTCCGCAACCCCAATCATTGCTGCGTTGAATGAATCTACGGTTCCCTTTGTTTCATGAGCAATTACATGGGCAAGCGTTGTCTTTCCAGTTCCCGGAGCACCCCACAAGATGGCAGATGTCAATGTGTCACCAGCAATCATTCTTCGAAGCAAAGTGCCTTCGCCTAAAATATGCTCTTGCCCTACAACCTCATCGAGAGATGTTGGACGAATTCGATCAGCGAGTGGACGGACCTGATTTCGTTTTGTGGCTGAGAGTTCAAAAAATAAATCGGGCATATCGTGATTGTAAACGCTTTATGAGTTCCGATAATTGAATCAGTTTAAGAATTAGAGTTCCAATACTACCGTTGTGGTGTATTCTTCAACACTATGTGTGGAATAGTTGCGTATATCGGATTTAAACCAGCGAGAGAACTCCTCCTAGAGGGGCTCAAGCGACTGGAATACCGTGGTTATGATTCAGCTGGAATTGCTGTTTTGAACGGTAAGCTCAAGGTCGCAAGGTCAAAGGGTCGTGTCTCTGGTTTAGAGGAAATGGTTGTCAATGACGATAGCTTTGATGGCACTATCGGTATTGCGCATACAAGGTGGGCAACTCATGGCGAACCATCTGAGCGAAATGCGCATCCCCAAGCGGATGATGAGACGAACGGCCACGGCATTCGGCTTGTTCACAATGGGATTATTGAAAACTTCGCATCACTAAAACAGTACTTGACTGATAAGGGACATATTTTTACAAGTGATACAGATACTGAAGTGCTTGCGCACTTAATTGGTGAATTGTATGACGGTGATTTAGAAACCGCGGTGCAATCAGCGCTTAGAGAAGTCACAGGAGCGTACGCAATAGCTGTGGTTTGTGAAGAGGAACCAGATGTGCTTGTTGTTGCGAGGAAGGGGTCGCCACTGATTGTTGGCGTTGGAAAAGATGAGTATGTTGTTGCTTCTGATTCAAGTGCAATCGTCGCTCACACAACACAAGCTTTTTTGCTCGATGATGAAACAGTAGCAAGGCTGACTCGTGATTCTTTTAGAACAACAACAGTTGATAATGTTGAACTTACTCCCGAAATACAAGAACTTGAATTTACATTAGAGCAAATAGAACTCGGTGAGTTTGAACACTTCATGCTAAAGGAAATTCATGAACAGCCAGAGACATTGCGAACCTGTATTCAAGGTAGAGTTGATGCTTTGAATACCAAAATTGTACTGGGCGGGGTTGCAGATTTTGAATCAGAGTTAGCCAAGATAAAACGCATTTTGCTCCTTGGGCAAGGTACTGCATTGCACGCTGCAATGATAGGTGAATATCTGTTTGAAAAACTCGCTGGCATTCCAACAGAAGTCGAGTTTGCAAGTGAATTTCGATATCGTAATCCAATTGTTGAAGAAGATACCGTTGCAATTGCAGTGAGCCAGAGCGGTGAAACGGCCGACACACTTGCTGCGGTACTAGAGGCAAAGCGCAGGGGTGCACTTACATTTGGCGCAGTGAATGTTGTGGGCTCAACTATCTCTCGTGAGACTGATGCCGGAGTGTATTTGCGAGTTGGACCCGAAATAGGAGTCGCTTCAACGAAAGCGTTTCTTGGTCAAGTTGCAGTTTTAACAATGCTTGCAACATACATAGGTCGACGCCACCATCTTGGTCGAGAAGAAATGTCAGAATTACTTTCCTCGCTTGAACAGATTCCAGAACATATTAAAACGGTCTTATCACAATCAGATCATATTCTTGAGGTGACAAAGGGCGTTGTAAATCGCGACAATTGGCTCTTTCTTGGCCGCGGCACTAATTATCCGGTAGCGCTTGAAGGTGCTTTGAAGTTAAAAGAAATTAGTTATATTCATGCCGAAGGTATGCCGGCTGCAGAAATGAAACACGGTCCAATTGCATTGATTGACAAGGGCATGCCGGTAGTGATTGTTGCAACGAAGGGGAGCCAGTACGAAAAAGTGATTGGTAACATGGAAGAGGTTCGTTCGCGAGGCGGGCATATTATTGCCGTTGCTACGCAGGGCGATGTAGATATTACGAAGCATTGTGATGATGTCTTCTATGTTCCTGATGTTCCCGAACCACTTCAGCCACTGCTCACTGTGGTTCCTTTGCAACTTCTTGCATATCACGCTGCAGTCCTACGTGGGAAAGACGTTGATAAACCACGAAACCTCGCAAAATCAGTCACGGTGGAATAGTCTCCAACGGTGGTTGGGGACCGCCTTTTTTGGCTCAGAGACAATCTGGCTCGGAGCCAAATCGATACTAATACACCCATTTGTGGGATTAATGTGCCTTTGCGAACTTCATGCGAATCGTGGCTGTGTGGTCAAGGAAAATCGCACCAATAATTACAGCCAAAGTAAATGGAGCAGGCAACACACCTGCCCCAAACAGCAGTGTAGCCATGCAAAGTTGAGACACGCCTGCGTCAACAAGCGGGATCGAAAGACGCATCGAGTTGTCACTGTTTCTTCCCCCGAGAAGTTTTAGGCCGATGATACCCCCAAGCCATCGAGCATCTGCACAGAACAAGAGAACGACTACTATTGGCCAAAGTGAAAGCGATTCGATTGGGTTGAGAAGAACGAGTGCTGTTGCCATTACACTTGGAATGGCAGCGTAATCTACAAATGCTGTGAGCCAACGCCAATTTCTTAAAGGCACAATCCATATCACAGGTAAAAGGAGAAGCGGGAGTAACCAAACCAGCGACATGGCTCCGTGAAATTGCCATGTTGCATAAAGTGCTATGGCACTTGCAATAACCCATGCAACTCGCCCACAACGAATCATCAAAGAAGAGCCACCTTGCTCAGACATTTCAGCAACTCGTTGCTCCCAGCGTGCAAGTGTCCATGGACCTGTAGCTATACATGCACCAAGTGCAAGCGCGCTTGAAACTTCAGAATCCCAACACCAGAGAGCAATTAGCGCAATAATTCCACAGGGAACAAGAGCTGCCCACACACCTACAGATAGAGTCATTAAGGGAGGTGCAGTTCCACGCACTCTATTTCGAATACTTCCACTTAAGAAAATGAGTGCAATGAGTACGATGGCATAATCTCGTAGAGTACGTTGGTCTTTCCATTTTGCTTCTTCCCAGAGAGCGTGTTTGAGTGATTGCTCGTAGTGATTATCAGCCTGCATTTGCAGAAGTATTGCTTCACTTGCACCAAGTTGCTTTGCTGCAAGTAAATCTGCGTTTTGTGTTCGAACAAATTTATCATATTGTTGCCTTTGGGTGGTTCCTCCCTGAAAAATACCCTCCCAATACTCAGGTGCAACCGCTCCTAATACAGCTGGGCCAAGCAGGATGCCACCAATTACTCCTGCAACCATGGACCAAGATCTTAGTCTTGCTATTTTAAGAATGAGAGCAAATAGTAGTGGTACGAACAATAACAAGGTGTGTTGGATAGTGCTGTTGATGACAAGTTCGCGCATTTTCTATACTCTACTTTCTGTGAAACAACCAGCCACATCATGGCAATGCCGCACACGTGTAGTATCGCTTGAATCAACTACCATTGTGGGCATTTTGAACGTGACCCCCGATAGTTTTAGTGACGGCGGGAAGTTTATGGGTGTACGTCAAGCTACTGATCAAGCATTGAAACTTGAAGAAGAAGGCGCGACTATTATTGATATAGGAGGTGAATCAACTCGACCAGGAGCTATCAGAGTGTCAGCCGAAGAGCAAATTTCTCGCGTCGAACCAGTCATTCGCTCAATTCGAGAACGAAGCAAAGTTTGTATTTCGGTTGACACAACTCTCGCAGAAGTTGCTCGGGTAGCATTAAATTCGGGAGCGGACATAATAAATGATGTTTCTGCTGGTACTGAAGATGTCTCAATGTTCCAACTTGCTGCTGAAACTGGAGCAGGGCTTGTGCTTATGCACCGTAGATTGCCTCCTGAGTTGGACGAATACTGCGATCAATATGAAAACTCCCCAGAATCGGATGACATTGTGAAAGATGTCTTGAATTGGCTAGAAACTCGAATCGATGCCGCGATTGCCGCTGGCGTATATGCAGAGACTATTGCCATTGACCCTGGGTTGGGCTTCGGAAAAAGTGTCGAGCAAAATTGGCAACTCGTTCGTGAGTGTCAACGTTTTATAGAACTTGGTTATCCTGTTTATGTTGGGGCGAGCAGAAAGAGTTTTATTGGCTTGAGGTCGGGAATAGAATGTCCAGAGATGCGTGATATGTCTTCAACGTCCGTGGCTTTGGAAATGAAATTGAAAGGAGTTCAGATTTTTCGAGTTCATAATGTATTAGAGCACGCTCGAGTGCTACAATCTGCTACTCAAATCAATCCCAACAGTAGGAGTTAGAACGTGGCACTAGAATTTACAGACGAAAATTTCCAAGACGAAGTATTAAGTTCAGACCAACCAGTCTTAGTTGACTTTTGGGCAGAATGGTGTGGACCATGCAAAATGCTTGGGCCAATTATTGATGAACTTGCGACAGAGTTTGATGGTAAGGCAAAGGTTGGAAAGGTAGACATTGACACCAATCGAGACGCTGCGGTGAAGTATGAAATTCAATCTATACCGAGCATAATAATTTTTAAGAATGGCGAAATTACGAATAAATTTGTTGGCATCGCATCAAAAGATGATTTGTCTGAAGCAATTAACGCTGCAATGTAAAATCCTTCCTGAATATTTGGGGCCGTAGCTCAGTTGGGAGAGCGCTTGCATGGCATGCAAGAGGTCGTCGGTTCGAGCCCGATCGGCTCCACTCGTTTCGAAAAAGCAAGACATTCGTCTTGCTTTCTTC
>JACNLO010000090.1 GCA_014381555.1 Planctomycetota bacterium
ACCACAGAGGTAGACACAGAGGTGACCACAGAGGTAGACACAGAGGTGACCACAGAGGTAACCTCAGAGGTCACAGGGTTGGAGGATATGGGTTTTAATCTCGGATTCTAGGAGTTCAGCATCTGGGTCAGAATCGGCAACGATACCGCAACCAGTGCTATATTCCAAATCACCCTTAAATGCATGTGAAGGACCAATACCTGTAAACATGGCGGTACGAATGGCAACATTTAGCATAAGCGATTTGCCCAAAACTCCAATTGCTCCACAGTAAGGCCCTCTTGGAGTCGATTCAAGTTCTCGAATAATTTGCATAGCACGTATTTTTGGTGCTCCAGTGATAGAACCAGCAGGAAAAGTAGCTCTCAACAAATCTTCAATGCCCACATCCGCTCGGACCTTCCCGTGAATCTCCCCGACACACTGCCATACAGTTGGATGTTGCTCAATAGAGCGAGCATGGAGGACTTCAATCGAACCAAAATCACAAATTCTACCTAGATCGTTTCGCATTAAATCTACAATCATGTGCAATTCTGCTGCATCCTTTTCGGAATCTAGTAGTTGCTCAGGATTATCTGTTTCAGGTCTGGTGCCCTTCATTGGACGTGTGATAATTTCCCTGCTCTCCCCATCGAATTGCAAAAATAACTCGGGACTCATTGACATCAAATATCGCCCCTCCTCTGGATATTCAATCCAAGCGCCATACCATCCACCCGGATTGCTCAACATCGATAAAGCGCTTGAGCGAATATCCCCGCAAACATCCGCAGCAAATCGCCGAGTAATATTCGCTTGAAATATATCACCAGCGAGAATGTATTCAACACTTCTCTCCACAGCAGACTTAAACACTTCACTTCCAGTTGAATCTTGTAACTCACCCCAACTTGATTTAGCAGTTTGCAATGGACTGACTCTGGGTGCTTCACAGCCGCCGATAGACCACCAAGAATCAGACTTTGCATCATGAACCAACGCTCGATCACACCAAATTAAATCAACAAGTGGCCATTTTCCTGATTGCCTTGAGCCACTCTTGGGTTCGATACAGTATCCAAACTCATATCCGATATATCCAATCCAGTTAGGCAAAATTGATTCATTCGATTTATCTTGAAGTCTCAACCAAAGGTCTTCAAGATTGTGATTATCTTCTATGGTTAATCGTTCACCATCTGCTGGTGCAATAATGCTCCAACGAGACCATCTGGAATGATTTCCGTTTCCAATCAGAGCAATAATGGGTTGGCTTGATGTCCACGAAGCCGCAACCTGCGCTGGGGTTGCGGTTAGGTTAGGCAAATGTTTTGCGTCCTTGGGAAGCATAAGAGGTGCACAGTGTACTGGTCGAGTATCATGCCTGCTCATCAGAATAATTATGGAGAAAATTGATGCCAGTAGCGACTAAACGGAAGCAAAAAAAACGTTCCCCAAAAATGACATATTGCTGGGGTGCTAGTAAGACCGAAGGGAACGCAACCCAGAAAGAACTTCTTGGAGGTAAAGGTGCAAATCTTGCTGAGATGACTTCCATCGGTCTCCCTGTACCTCCTGGTTTCACAATTCCGACAACAATGTGTGAAGCTTACTATAGCCAGGGTAAGCGAATGCCAGAAGGACTTGATGACTCAACCGCAAAAGCAATCAGCCGAGTCGAAAAAGAAACTGGGAAAAAATTCGGTTCAAACTCTGACCCGCTTCTAGTCTCGGTTCGTTCCGGTGCAGCAGTTTCAATGCCAGGCATGATGGATACTGTGCTCAACCTTGGACTTACAGATGATGCAGTACAAGGTTTGATACGACTAACTGGAAACGAACGTTTTGCTTGGGACGCATATCGACGGCTCATTAATATGTTTGGCGATGTTGTGATGGGAATGGATCACGAAAATTTTGAACATGAATTCTCAATTGTTAAAAAGAAATATGGTGTGGAACTCGACACAGATCTTTGTGCAAAAGGGCTCGCTGAAGTTTGTACTCGATATAAGAAAGCATATAAAAAACATGTGGGTTCACCTTTCCCTCAAGACCCTTACAAACAACTCTACCTTTCCATCGAAGCAGTTTTTAAATCTTGGAAAACGCATCGCGCAAATAGTTATCGACAAATCAATGGGATTTTCGGATTAAAAGGCACTGCAGTAAATGTTCAAGCAATGGTTTTTGGCAACATGGGTCGTGATTCTGGGACAGGAGTTGCATTCACTAGAAATCCATCGACTGGTGAAGACAAGTTCTTTGGCGAGTTTTTGATAGATGCTCAAGGCGAAGACGTTGTAGCTGGTATTAGAACACCAAAACCTGTTTCTCAAATGCCCCGATGGAACAATCGAATTTACAAAGAGCTTCTGAAGAATAAAAAAATTCTTGAAAAACATTATCGAGACATCCAAGATATTGAATTTACAATTGAACGGGGAAAACTTTGGATGTTGCAAACAAGAAATGGCAAACGAACCGCAGCAGCCGCAGTAAAGATAGCTGTAGATATGGTTAAGAGTCGGTTAATTACGAAGGATGAAGCATTACTTCGTATTCCAGCAGGCGATTTAGTGCAATTACTTTTGCCTAGTTTTACTTCAAAGAGTAAAAATAATGTACAAAAACTTGCGAAAGGTCTTCCAGCGTCTCCTGGCGCATCGACAGGCGCTCTAGCCTTTACAGCTGAAGATGCAGTGGTACGTTCAGAAGCGGGAGAAGATGTGATTCTTGTACGCAAAGAAACATCACCAGAGGATATTGATGGGATGCACCATGCAGTTGGTATCTTGACGTCAACTGGCGGGATGACAAGTCATGCTGCTGTTGTTGCGCGCGGGTGGGGTAAGTGTTGTGTTGCGGGAGTGTCAGCATTGCACATTCATGCAAAGCGAAAGTGCGTAATAATTGATGGGAAAACATACCGTGAGAAGGATGTTTTTTCTATTGATGGAGGCACTGGGGAAGTTATGCTAGGCGCTGTTGAACGGCACGAACCCAAATTCAGTGCAGATTTTGAAACTGTGATGAAGTGGGCTGATCAGCGTAGAAGAATGAATGTCAGAACGAATGCTGATTCGCCACAAGATGCGAAGCGTGCACGTTCCTTTGGTGCTGAAGGAATTGGATTGACTCGTACAGAACACATGTTCTTTGAAGGCGATCGAATTTTAGCAATGCGTCAAATGATACTTGCAGAAACAAAAGAAAATAGAGAAAAAGCCTTGGCTAGATTGATGCCTTATCAGTGTGATGACTTCGTTGGCATTTTTTCTGCAATGAAAGGGTTACCTGTCACGGTTAGATTACTCGACCCTCCGTTACATGAGTTTCTTCCGCATGATCATGCAGGACAAAGAGATGTAGCACACGCTCTTGGGATACGAGTTTCCCAAGTTAAACGGCGTGTAGAACAGCTACATGAATTTAATCCGATGCTTGGCCATCGTGGTTGCCGATTGGCAGTGACGTACCCTGAAATTCTAGTGATGCAAGTAACTGCAATTGTCGAAGCTATGATTGAGTGCAAGCGTAAGCGAATCGATGCTCGTCCTGAAATCATGATTCCACTGGTGGGAACGCATGAAGAACTTGCACAACTCCGAGCGCTCGCTGAAGAAACAATACAAAGAATTAAGAAAAAAGAGCAGTTCAAAGGAAAACTTTCTATACCAATCGGAACAATGATTGAGATTCCACGTGCTGCAATTGTTGCTGACCGAATTGCTGATGTTGCAGACTTTTTTAGTTTTGGAACAAATGATCTCACCCAACTCACCTTTGGATATAGTCGTGACGATATTAATTCCTTCCTTCCGCATTACCTTAATGACGGCATTTTGGAACGTGATCCATTCCAGACAATAGATGTTCCAGGTGTGGGTAAATTAGTTTCGATGGGGTGCGAAGGTGGACGTTCTGTGAACCCCTCATTGAAGATTGGTATTTGTGGGGAACACGGCGGAGACCCTAGCTCAATAGAATTTTGTAATTCAGTCGGCTTAAATTATGTGAGTTGTTCACCATTCAGAGTCCCAACCGCTCGGCTTGCAGCCGCGCAAGCAGTAATAAGAAGTAATTCATAATGCAAACAATTTTTCAGAAAATTATTAATGGTGATATCCAATGTCATCGGGTGTACGAAAATGACCATGTGCTCGCCTTTTTAGATGTTGCGCCACTTTGTAAAGGGCATACACTCGTTATTCCTAAGGAATCAGTAGCTTCGCTTCACGATCTTTCAATAGAAAGCGGGGCAGCTCTGGGTGAAGCACTTGTAAAGGTTGCCAGAGCAGTTGTTAAAGCTACGGGCTGTGAGGATTACAATATTTTGCAAAATAATGGTGAGGTTGCACATCAGGCTGTATTTCATGTGCATTTTCATATTATTCCAAAGGTCTCAGAGTCAGAAGGATTAGCCCTAGACTGGAATCCAAAGGAATTAGAGGATGGCGAATCACTAGCTCAAAAGATCCGTGACGCAATGGCTTAGGAACATCTTTACTCCCTTCATCGTATTATTACATTGTTATGCAGGATGATTACAGTGCAAACCAAGATGATGAAACTCTCGATTCATCGGAACCAAACGCGGAAACCCATCATAGTGATACCGCGGAAATCGGATGGCTAGATTCAAAAGTGGGTGTTCGGGGTTATGAATGGATAGGTCTCAAAATTGGTGACTTTGAAATCATTCGCATCATTGGTACTGGTGGCATGGGGAATGTCTATGAAGCAAAACAGACTCACCCGCACCGGTCTGTTGCGTTAAAAATTGTGAAATCAGCTGCTGCAACTCCTGCTGCACTTAACCGATTTGAAATGGAAAGTGAACTCCTCGCACGCTTGCAACATCCAGGAATTGCTCAAGTATATGATTCAGGCCACCAGATTCTAGATGACGTTCAACTCCCATATTTTGCGATGGAGTTTGTCCCTGGGAGTCATTCTATTACAGATTATTCTGAAGATAATAATTTGAGCCGTAAGGGGCGACTCGAGTTATTTTTGATGGTGTGTGATGCAGTGCAATATGGTCACGGCAGAGGTGTGATTCATCGTGATTTAAAACCATCAAACATATTGATTACCAGTGCGGGACGACCAAAAGTTATTGACTTTGGAGTTGCGCTAATGGCAGGAGCTGATGAAGTTGAAAAAACTGTAACAGTTGCTGGTAAGTTTGTTGGAACTTTGCAATGGTCAAGTCCAGAACAGTGTGGGGATGATCCCCACGATGTTGATGTGCGAACAGATGTGTATTCTCTTGGAGTATTGCTGTATCAACTCATGACTGGAGAGTTGCCTTATGTTTTGAAGGGGATACCGCTGTATCGAGCTCCTGTTGTAATTCGGGAAACCAATCCAAAACTTCCGCGTTCACTCGATAGTTCTATTTCGATTGAAATTGAACAGATTCTCTTGAAGGCACTAGCAAAAGACCGAAGCTCAAGATATGAATCTGTTGCGGATATGGCGATGGACATTCGTCGTTATTTAAATAACCAACCAATCCTTGCAAAACCACCATCAACGATACACAAACTTCGTCTGTACGCTCGGCGTAATCAACTTAAATTTCGTGCGGGACTTATTGTGTTCCTTGCACTTGTTCTTGGCTTAACAGGATTAATCTGGGGATTTGTTGAATCAGAAGCTAGACAACGTGATATGAAATTGTCGCTTGAAGCAGAAGCAACTGCAAGGAGTGTTGCGGAACAGAAGGCGTATGTTGCAATTATTGGAACGTCTCAAGCTGCAATTGCAAACAACGCTTGTGGGATGGCAAGGCACCATTTAGCCACGACAAACAGAGACAAACGAGGTTGGGAATGGCATTATCTGCATGGTATTGCTGATCAATCTATCAGAACCTGGCTTTTTGGAGACCGACCAGTTTCACTTTCGTCTTCACCTGATGCAGAAACTCTTGTTGTTACTTTCGACAGTGGAAGGGTAGTACTTATAGATGAGTCAAGAGATGTTACTCGTGATATTACTCTTTCTTCAAAAGTGAATGAAGCTGCTTTTTCTAAAAATGGTGGCATGGTTTTCCTTGGAATGGAAAGTGGTAGCATTGCAATTCTGAACCTAGAAAATAACACAATGGTTTTATTTGACGAGCAACTTCCACCGATTGAATCGATTGCTTCGCTCAACGACAACTTGTTTGCAACCGGACACGCTGATGGGAACGTATTAATTTGGAACGTCGATGGGGAGCTTGTTTCCTCAAGAGCTGGTGGTAAAGGAATGGTTTTATCATTAGACTTTGATTATGAACAACAACTCATCGCAATAGGCACAATTGATGGGACAGTTCAGGTTTGGAAGTTGGATGATTCTAAGCCAATCCTTCTTGAAAATAGTCATGGTGGAGCTGTACACGCAGTACATTTCATTGGCGATGGTAATCTTGCTTCAGGTGGAGCGGATGGGAAAATTATTATTTGGGATATTGATTCAAAAACACATAACTCATTTGAATCAAACCACAACAGCGTGATGGGTGTTTCGTCTCTTGGGGAAACACTTTCATCGGTGGGTTTGGATGGAATGGTTCGTTTATGGTCGTTGGAAGATTTTACGCTTCTCGATACGCTCAAGGGTCATACAGGTCTTATATGGTCAATTAAAGCAGTATCTGACAATCGATATGTAAGTGTGGGGAAAGATGGAAGTATTAGATGGTGGAGCGCATCGCCGGCAATTCCAACAACCCATCAAGCGACGAGCAGTATGCCAGCCACAGATATCGCTTTTATTTGGAACGATGCACTGGTGGTTGTTTCAGAATTTAATTCTGACATGCAGGTGATTGATATTATTCAAAATGAAAGCCATCTTATTCCATCTGATGGTGCTGAACTTTCCGTTGTTAAATTTGTTCCAAACACATCATTCGCAGTTACTGGCGATCTGGATGGTGACATTCGATTGTGGGATATTGAAAACTTGAAACAGGAAGGCCTGCTTGGTTCATGCGATGGACAGATTACGGCTATCGATGTAGTGCCCAATGGCAATTTCATTGCAACCGCAACTTTGGGTGGTCAGATAAGCGTGTTCAACAGAAGAGAAAGAATGAAGATTTTTGAAAGTACTCGAATCGATTCAATTGTGCTAGCGATAGCTTTTAATGGCGATGGGGATGAACTTTTTGTATCTACAATGAATGGGACGATATTAGCTCTTGATTTGAATTCTGGTGAAGTATTGTGGGAGCGAATAGGTGGCGGAAGTGATGTTGTCGCAATGATTTATATTCACTCTAGAGATGCGATATTGACAGCAACAGCAAGCAATACACTACAGTTGATCTCAGAAACTAATGGGGAAGTTATTGAATCGAGTAAAGCAACTGGCGGAACATTGAGAGATGTTGGGTTGCTTCCAGACGAATCGCGTTTCGTAACTGCCTTGTCAGATGGAACTGTGGGAGTTTGGGATATCCAATCGTTCACTTTGATTGCTTCTCTGCCAGCAAATCAGGCACTTGAGTGTATAACTGTTTCTAGCGATGGGCACCGTTTGGCTATTGCAGGTGGATCTGAAACAATACAATTGTTGGACGGCATGTCTCGAAGGGCACGTCTAAAAAACTCAACTCATGAATGAAAAATTCAATCTTATGACAGATGAATATATGCGTACTCTTCTTAGACGGTGTGTAGAAGAGGATGGTAGGAGCAGGGATGTCACTTCGGAATCAATAGTTTATGCTCAATCTAAAGAAATATTTGCAATTAACATTCGAGGAGGTGGGACAATTGCTGGGCTTAATCCAATCGCAATGGCACTTGATGTCTTTGACGATTTGTCATTAGAAATACTGCATGCTGATGGCGAACATGTGCAAGACAAAAACATTGCGTTGTTGAAGGGCGAAGTACGAGCAATCCTTGTTGCCGAACGGATAATATTAAATATTCTTGGGTATGCTTCTGGAATTGCAACTCAAACAAAATTGTTTGTTGATGCGGTAGAAGGAACTGGTTGCAAAATATGTGACACTCGTAAAACAACGCCCGGATTGCGATTGCTTGACAAGTATGCAGTATCGTGTGGTGGGGGAACCTCACATCGGATGGGTTTGCATGATGCAGCGTTGTATAAAGATAATCATCTTGCTGGAATGGAAGATATTGCAGGTGAACTTGGTGCAGCAATTTCCCGTGTAAGAGAACATAGTGAATTAAGGTTTATTGAAGTTGAAGTTGACTCGATTGAACAACTTGAACAAGTACTGCCTTTGCCAGTGGATATTATTTTGCTCGATAATATGTCCTTGGAAATGTTGCGAGAGGCAGTTGTGCTTCGTGATGCTTCGCAAACGTCGCCGCTTCTTGAGGCATCTGGTGGCGTGACTTTAGAAACAGTTCGCGAGATTGCAGAAACGGGAGTTGACCGGATTTCAATTGGTGGACTTGTGCATCAATCAACTTGGGTTGATATTGGCTTGGACGCTATCGATGGATAATCATCGTGTTTTGTTCCTTGATGAAGTTACTTCTACGCAAGACGCAGCGATTGAACATGACTTACAAATAGGTGAAGCATGCGTTTCGTTCAACCAAACCTCTGGACGAGGTCGCCGTGGAAACGAGTGGAATTCAAGTGGTGGCGTTGCCGTGACTGTCGTACTTGAAAAAGCATCGCCTCTTTTGCCAATCGCTCTTGCGGCAACACTAGCATCTCGACTTAACAATCTCATTCCAAAACATCACATTGGAATCAAATGGCCAAATGATTTGTACGTTGATGGTAAAAAATTGGCTGGCATCTTGATTGAGCAACGAGAAAACCGTTGCCTTGTCGGTGTTGGGGTGAATGTCCTTGAAGCACCAATTCCAACATCCGTGGCTATGGCAACCCTTGCTAAGAGCCAACTTGGCTCTGAGCCAAAAAAGGGCGTAGTCGCGGAGTTAGTAGTATCGAGCGTCTTGGATGCTACGCAAGTCGATGAAAACGCAGCAGTTACAGCATGGAGAAAGCGAGATATTCTCGTTGGCACGATCCAGACCATCCAATCAGGAAGTAACACCGTTACTGGCACTGTGCTCAGCATTGACCCATGCCACAACATGATTCTCCAAACTGAGTGCGGAATCCTCGAATTACCTGCCGCCACCTCCACAATCGTAACCCCCTGCTAACAAACAACATAAATTACCTCCGAGGTAATTGATTGCATGATTTTAGCTGGGGGTTTATTTTGCTAGAATGCGGGGCTATGGAAACGAAAGAGCCAGTTGAGATGCAGTGGAAAGTCTGCCCTGCAAAACTACACCCTAAAAAGGCAATTTGGGCGTCAATCTTTATTGTCGCGGTTGGCTTCGCAATCGCGTCATCGGGAATATTGCTCGGAATCGCTTTAGTGGGTGTGCTCGTAGGCACGCAAGCAATATTTTTCTTTACAACGGCATACACCATCGATGAGAAAGGGTTAGTTGCGAAGTTTCCACTTCGGAAGAAGCAATACTCTTGGGAGCAGGTCCGACGAGTTAAGTTTTTCAAAGAGGCATGCTTCCTGTTTACACGGAAAAAACCTTCAAATATGGATGGCTGGACGGGTATCTCTGTCATGTACGGAGACAAACGAGAAGAAGTCATTGCCGCAATCAAATCCCATCTTCATGAAGGGACGGCAATATGAAGAAGGGCTGGTTAAAAAACGCTTTTCACGTGGATGATGATTCACCGATTGAGCCCAATGAAACGCAAAAAAAAGCCCTAGACAAGCTCTGTAAGGGTATCATTCGCCGAAGATTAACGACTCCTGCCATTATTGGTGTGGAGATGGGTCGCCCGCTCAACTTTGTGGGTTCCCAGACAATGCAATTTTTCACTCCGCTGATTTCAGCGTTTGTCCCAACAGAGAGTTGGAGCGCCGTAGCGGAGTTTTTAGAACACCGCGGTTCGGTGGATTGGATCCGAAACCGTATAGAAGAGTTAGAGAGCGAAGCGGACGATCAGAACACGCAAGAGAAACCAAAATCATGACAATCGACTTAGCAAACATTAATGTCATTCTCGCAACAGACTGCGGAAGCACGACAACCAAAGCAATTCTCATCGAAAAAGTTGACGGCGAATACCGACAAACTTATCGAGGCGAAGCACCAACTACAGTAGAAAAACCATTTGCAAATGTTACGATTGGCGTAACAAACTCGGTAACGGAAGTTGGCGAGTTAGCGGGAAGACAATTAACAAACGAAGACGGAACGATCAAGCAACCAGCACAAGGTGGTGATGGCTGTGATTTATATATTTCAACATCAAGTGCAGGTGGTGGTCTTCAAATGATGGTTGCTGGCGTTATCGCAGAAATGACTGCTGCATCTGCAAAACGTGCAGCCCTCGGCGCTGGCGCAATTGTAATGGACGTTATTTCTTCAAACGACAAACGTCGTCCACACGAACAAATTCAACGAATTCGCGAACTTCGCCCCGACATGATTCTGATTTCAGGCGGAACTGACGGTGGTACAACTGAAAAAGTCGTGCAACTTGCAGAACTTATCGCTCCTGCAAAACCACAACCACGGTTTGGTAGCGAATACGAAATGCCAATCATTTATGCTGGGAATAAAGATGCTTCTGATGAAGTTCAACAGTCATTACAAGAGGACTGGATTGACCTTGCAGTCGTTGAAAACCTTCGACCTAAACTTGAACAAGAAAACCTTGGACCTGCCCGCGATAAAATTCATG
>JACNLO010000049.1 GCA_014381555.1 Planctomycetota bacterium
ACGTGCACTACACCATCGTTGAAGGTGAAAAAGAACGAGTTCAAATTTTCCAAGGTGTCCTCATTGGACAAAAAAGTAGTGGCATAAATGAAACAATTACAGTTCGACGAATCGTAGCAAACGAGGGTGTTGAACGAATCTTTCCACTACATTCACCACGCATTGCAAAAATCGAAATAGTACGCCGAGGTGATGCTCGCCGAGCAAAACTGTACTACTTACGTGACCGCATTGGCAAATCACGACATATTCGTGATCAACGTCGCGGACTTAAGTAAATACACTGTAACTGCAGATCCCCCAAGACAAAGGGCGCTCCAATTGGAGTGCCCTTTGTCTTGTCAGGAATGGTTCAAATTTAAACGCCGAAGAAATTAGCTCGCTTTACGGAACTGCTCTCGGTCTCGGAAAAAGGAACTTGCTGCTTCTTTTGTTTTTGCTTTCGCCTTGCCGTTTGCTGCAACAGAGCTTCCAATAGTGAAGTTTGCAGGAGCTGAGGTCGTCCCCTCCGACGACCCAGACCATGCGTTTGTTGTTGGGGATGTCCTTTTAGCGCGAGCAGCATCAATTGATCTCGCCATTGCTTCAAGCATTGGGCGGACATGTTCAGATGATTTTGTACTGTTTTTCATAGTGGTATATTCCATTTCCCCTTCTGTGGGGTGCTTACCTATCGGCGAGAAAAAAACCCGACTTTTGTCGGTTTGTAAAAAAAACTACGTCCAATAACTTGAATGTCATCGGACATACATAGATAAGTGTTCTGAGATTATTTTCTTTCAGGAATCTCGACGTTGTTCACGAGCAACATTCGCTACATCGTCATAAATGGTTTCAAGTAAACCAACCATAGGAAACTTGCCAACCATTGGCGAAATGCCAAGACGACGAAGTAGTGTGTGGGGCAAGTGTGTAGGCATAGGTGCTCGGTCTGCTTCTTTAAGTGAGTGTGGCGAACGCCAATAATCATCAAGACAATCCTCCAACTGAGGTAGGGTTGGAATGTCGTTATCACGAATACTAGCGTGTGCCCGCGCTTCACCCTTCGCTTCAAGAGTTCTCGCTTGGCGAAGTTTAATAAGAAGGTCGTCCTTATTTGTCCCTCTCAATTCAAAATACAGCAATGGTGTTGCTAGCAACCTCTCTGCAGTTAAAAATAATGCTGCAGCAGCATGCTTACATAATTTTTTATCTTTACACGAACAACGCACTACAAGTTCGTCCGCAAATGCATCAAAGCCACAATCTTCAATCATGGCAGATAGGTTAGATGGAATTTTTCCAGCTGAGAGGCGCGCTGCTATCCTAGCTTCACCAGCCATGCGTTGCGAAATTTTTGTCCACTGATCGGAAGATAACACCGGTACATCAATTTCTAACCTAAACGGTTTTTCTTCAATGCACATTACACTTGATTTGATACGCCCTTTAGACAATTGCAATGATTTAATTTGTCCGTCCATGGCATATGTTTGCCCTGAAACCAACCGATCCATTGAGAAGTTCTTATGAATAGATTCTATAACCCAAACAGACGGCGTGTGCAGTCGCAAATCTTCTACAGATGTCTTCAGTTTCAAACTAGGTTTGCCTTTTTTCGCCATATTTAAATCGCCCCGTCACTTTCTAGTGCTGACTCACGAAGCACAAGCATATCTCGCAATTGCCCTGCTGTTAAATCTGAAATCCATTGTTCACCTGAACCAACAATATTATCGGCTAGCTCCATTTTTTGTTCAATCATTTGATCAATGCGCTCTTCAAGCGTACCTGTGCATACAAACTTGTGCACTTGCACCGTTTTTTGTTGACCAATTCTATATGCCCGGTCTGTCGCTTGGTTCTCAACTGCAGGGTTCCACCACCTGTCGTAATGGAACACATGATTTGCTGCTGTCAGGTTCAAGCCAACACCGCCTGCTTTTAATGAAAGGATAAAGACTGGAACATTACCATCGTCTGATTGAAAACGATCAATAAATTGCTGCCGGCGTTTTGTTGGGGTTCCTCCATGCAAAAAGAGGGCTTCGCAATCTAAATCGTGTTGAATCATGGCGGAAAGGAGCCGGCCCATCTCTCTAAATTGTGTGAACACCAATGCTTTTTCGCCAGTTGCCAGAACTTCTTCAAGTAATGTCATGAGCCGCGATGATTTTCCTGATCTTGCAGACTGTAAGCCTGGTGTTGATGATTCTGTCACCAACACACCATCACGATGTCCGGCTTGAGCATAGTGCCCGGGATGGTTACAAACTTGTTTTAGTTTTACAAGAGTTGAAAGGACGAGTCCACGACGTTGAATACCTTCCGATTGTTCAACTTCGTTCATCATCTTATTTACTACTTGTTCGTAGATACCAGCTTGTTCTTTAGTGAGATTTGCAAACTCTTTTGTTTGAACACAATCTGGAAGATCGTCAATAACTGTCGCGTCTGTTTTCAAACGTCTCAACACGAATGGTTGAATCATTCTTCGAAGTTGTTCCGACCGCTTTGGATCTCTACGTTGTTCAATCGGACGAGCAATTGTTCTTCTAAACGTAGTGACGGGACCAAGGTATCCGGGATTTAAAAACTCCATTATTGACCATAATTCAACGAGCCGGTTTTCAACCGGGGTACCGGTTAATGCAACCCTGTGCCATGCATTAAGTTCACGGATAGATTGTGCCTGTTTTGTTGGAGGGTTCTTAATGTATTGCGCTTCATCGAGAGTTACTCTGTGCCATGTAATTTGATTAAGAGTTTCTCGATCGCGATGCACGAGACCATACGTCGTAATAATAACGTCGTGCTCAGCAACAATATCCTTAAACGCATCACCTAATGGACGATCTGGCCCGTGGTGAACGTGCACTGTTATTTCTGGGGCAAATTTATCTAATTCTCTTTCCCAGTTTCCCACAACTGACGTTGGAACGATAAGTAATGATGGACCAACACCCGCGCCTTGTTCGATTCGCTCGTGCTGTAACAGGGCGATGAGTTGAATCGTTTTTCCAAGCCCCATGTCATCTGCCAAACACGTTCCTATGCCAAACTTTGACAAAAACGCCATCCACCTCAAACCCGTTAACTGATATGGGCGAAGTTGTCCCTCAAAATTTGGCGGCTGTGAAATTTCTGGTAATGACTCCGTATTAGAAGTTGATTCAAGGAGCTCGTTCACCCAGCCAGTCGCTGTCAATCCTCCTATCGAAAGAGCGTGTGTATTATCCCCATCACCCTGAGCAAGCCGAAGTGCCTCTACGAGTTGCATCGATGTTGTCGCCCCATCGACAAACAATCTTTTTGCTTCTTCAATTGCACCTTGTTGGAGGTGAACCCACTTCCCTTGAACTTGAACGAGTGGTTGTTTTTGCTTTAATAGTTGTTCAAAATCTTCTTGAGATAGCAAATGCTCTCCAACAGCAACTTGCCATTGGCACTCCACGATTGCGTTCAACCCTAGTATTGATGACGAACCATAAGCACCATCAGCCCGTTCGGCCAAAGCAACTTCTAACGAAGGAGATTCGATATGCAAACTAGCACTCAGCGTGCTTTGTTCGCTACCCCACCAAACTGGAACCGTCGTTCTAAAACCAGATTCTTCAAGAAGCGGAAGGAACTCAACAAGAAACCGATGAGCTTCTACTGTATTTAATTCGATATTGCACGGAGTTGATTCTTCAAGCGACAACTCTAGCTTTGGGTATAACGATGCTGCCCGATCGAGTTCTGCGAGAAATAATTCAGGCAGTCGATCATCGCTTCCACTTTCACTACCCTCTGCACCCCACACTTCCACAGCAGAAACTTCTCTTGAAGCATCCTCTGCTGACTGCAACGAATAGGTCAACAACCAAACATCGGGGTTTTCATCAGGTTCATGTAGTTCAAAAAGTAAGCGCCAAGAGAGATCTTCTCCAATATCACAAAGTCTCCCAAGCCAACGACGAGCATCGGTGAAAATATTGAGAAGACGATCCGGATCACCTGGAACCGAATCATTGCGATGGAGCAATGCTGTTAACCAAGAGACGTGAGCATCTTCTGCGGAATCCCAACCATCAACAGAGTCTTCAAAATCATCATCAATAAGAATTGTCCGAATAACATCATTTGTCATATCCCCAATCGCGGTTTCAAGAAGAGAGTGCCCGCTTGATGTTGTGGCGCGAGCCACCGGAGGCATCGCTCTGAGAAGTAATCCAAATCGATTTACGATTTCATCATCATGAAGCCAAGGTACCCACGTTGCAGAGAGGTGTTTTCGATCGACTTGCAATAATGTTGGGATAAAACGTTGGTCAACGAGAATATCTAACGCAAACCTTGATGCACTTGCCCAAAAATGGATCGATTGACCAACTTCAAATGTTTCATCACTTACACGCTGATCCAACCTGTTTAGTAACCGAATGGCTTGTGCTGGTTCAACCGTAATACTTGGAACCTGAAATTCGCCGAGCACCGGATCGCTTGCGTGGTCGTGGTCACCAATAATGCTCACAAGCCGATCACTTGGCCACGGGTCAAGCAAATCGTGAGGTAATTTCAAATTAAGTGATGCCTCATCACTTACCCCCACCTCTACTCCCGCAGCTTGAAGAGAAGAAGTCAACTCATTGGCTGATACTGCATAAGGATGCACTGCTGTTTCTTCTTTAACAACAGCAACCGCATGATCGTTCATTAACAATTCTGATGATTCAATCTGTTTATGCGCGTTCAGGCCGAATCTTTCGAGAGATTCTGCCCATAAATGTAAATGACCAGCCTTCCAGTTGGCGTGAATAACAAGCATCGATCCTCCGTGCATGAATGATCGCGTTGGGGCTCGAACCCAAGACCGCCTGATTAAAAGTCAGGTGCTCTACCAACTGAGCTACGCGATCGAGAATCGAGCATTTTACATGCAACGGGACCCCAACGCGAGGGGCTTAGAGAGAGATTTTCACGTTATCGGGTGCAATACTTGAAAGGAATCCTCCAAGAAGTCAATTATCACAGAGTCGCTATGAACACTCAAGACATGCAATGGAGTCGTCCGATAAGAGGATGGACCGGATACCGCTTCAGGTGGAACCCGAAGTACTCCCAACAAAAAAGGCGGTCAACTTATTGGATGAAGAAGTTGAGCGAAAAATGTGGACACGGCATTTTGCCGCATACGATGTAACTATGAATCCAATACACCACTCAAGACTAAAAACCAAACAAAGACCGATATTAAGTGGAAATATGAGAAATCCTCTTAATACCCGCAAAGTAACAGCCGAATACCAGAAAATGTCAAATCAAATAAATAATAAACCCAATCGAGTCGTACTCGTCAAAGGCGAAGATCAGTGGCGGTTCGAGTGGGAATCTGGGGAAGAATTAAAAACCGTTGAGGCAATCACTGATATTGCCAAATCACCTGAAACTAATTTTGACTGGTTTGATGCTGCCATGGTGTGCCACGAAATGTCAAAAATTACTTCGAAGGCTGCATAACGAAAATTGGAATACTCATGAATAAGAATATTGAACAACATGTAGAAATCGTAACCTCGTTTCTTTCGTATCTTCTTGATGAACGAGCTTTCAGTGCGTACACCGGAAGGTGCTACGGAGTTGATCTCCGTCAATATTTAGTTTGGATTACTGAAGAACAAAATCTTACTCTTGACATTCCTGCTGAAAAGGCTGCGTGGCAACGATACTCAAGCGGTGAAAAAGAAATTGCAGGACATGTAGGCCCAGAAACTATCAGTGAGCACATCATCAGCGCAGATACAGAATATCTCCGCAGTTTTTTGGCATATCTCGCAGATTCAAATTACTCCCCCGCCACAATGGCGAGAAAAATCGCAACCCTGCGAAGTTTCTACAAATGGTTAGAACGAAATGGTTGCATTGAAACAAATCCAATGACACTCATTCGCACACCAAGACAAAAACGTCGGCTACCGAAGGCTATTGGTGTTGAAGATATTGAAAAACTGCTCTCTGCACCAAATGATAAAACATTACTCGGCGCTCGTGACCGAGCAATTATGGAAACACTGTATTCCACGGGCATTCGAGTGAGCGAACTTGTTGGTATTAACTTTGGGGATATTGATGAAACTGGTCAAGCAATCATTATTCGTGGGAAGGGACGGAAAGAACGCATTGTTCCTCTTGGAACACATGCAATGTCTGCGATTTCTCATTACCTCGGAGTTATGCAAGTAAATGATATTTCTAACGAAAGTGGAGATCCACTATTCATAAACAAACACTCCACTCGTCTTTCAACTAGAAGTGTTCGACGAAAAGTTAGTAAGTATTTGGAACAAGTTGGACTTGATCCTTCGATTAGCCCGCACACACTTCGCCACAGCTTTGCAACCCATTTACTTGATAATGGTGCAGATTTGCGAAGCGTTCAAGAGCTTCTTGGTCACCAATCTCTTTCCACAACTCAGGTATACACCCACTTGACGACAAAACGTGTGCGAGAGTCGTTTGATGAAGCGCATCCTCGCGCAGAAGCTGGTTGATCGCGACTGGTCACTATTAAAAGGGACACTCAAAAGAGTGTCCCTTTTTTATGTTGCATTGCAACTTCTGGCACAGAGCCAACTTTGCCCAGAGCCAGAGTTTAGCAGCGCCTTGCTACCACCATAGTGATGTCATCGGTTCGAGGGGCTTTTCCGCAAAATTCAAGAACTGCTGCGCCAATTGCGTTGCAAATATCTTGGACTGGTTCCTTGCGATTACGTACGATTACTTCAATCATGCGTTCCTTGCCATACATTTCGCCCGCTTCATTTCGAGCTTCCCAAATACCGTCAGTTCCCAGAACAATGACCGATCCAGACTGAATCAAAACCGGACCCTTTCCAGTGAATGCCCAATCTTCGGTAACACCAAGTGGAATGTCGTCCCCCTCTAACTCACTCACATTTCCATTATCATCAACAACAATCGCTGGGTCGTGACCTGCTGAAATCCAGTGGACTTCTGATTGGTTTGCCTTAATTTCTAGGCAGAAAAATGTCATGAACCACCCAAGTGGTGTGTCTTGAACAAGAGAGTTGTTTACATCGTTCAATCGTTGCACGGGGTCGTCTCCACACTGAACGCCACCTCGCAAAAGTGAACGAGCCGTTGCCATCATCAAAGCCGAAGCTATACCGTGACCAGTTACATCTCCAAGAACAAGTCGCAAATGTTCTGTATCGCGTGGTGGAGAAATAAAGTCGTAATAATCTCCACCAGTTGCATCACAATACATGCTCTTACCGGTTATTTCCCAACCACCTATAGTTGGATCGTTACTCGGAAGTAGGCACTGTTGAATTTGCTTTGCTACTTCAAGTGAATCTTGTAATTTAAGTCGCTCCTTTAATTTTGGAACCATGTCTTTAAAGTGACGTGTCAATTCTCCAATCTCATCTGCACCACCATTATCAATTTCAACATCTAAGTTGCCAACTGCAATTGATGCGGTTGCTTTTGTTAACTGAACTATGGGCCTACTCACCAATTTTGAAACTATCAGTGAGATAACAATCACAAGAAGAATAATTGATATAGAAATTGTTGCAATAATTACTATGTGATCCAATGTTCTTTTGAACACGGTTTCTTCTTCAATAATTGCCTCATAAGCAATGACATCGTGTGGCACCCAAATCACAAGTGATGCTTCCATACCAACAATCGGAGAGTACGCAACTACAAATGTTTTCCCGCCATCGTTGTAATCCATCACACCAACATCTTGAGAAGATACATGGTTTAGGAGTTGTTGAAAGTTCTCTGTCCAATCGTACAACTCCTCTTGCTTTATTACATCATTCCAATCAGCTAAACCATCTTCCATGTCTTGCGATGCTATGACTACAAGCTTATCACCTCTTGGTACAACAACACGAATTTTGGCATCACTGCTCCACTCAACAGGGATAATAATTTCATGGAGAACATCCACAACAGATTTTTCTGCGCCAGTTACTCCTAGGATAGTGCCATCAAAATCGTACACGGGTGCAACAGATGCGATTACTACTCTCAAGGTACTTGCGTCAATCGTAGGTAGGGTGTGCACAACCTCTCCGCTAGAACTTAACGCTAACTTAAACCATTCGCGATTTCTTGGGTCGTACCCATCAGGCATACCACCGTGACCCGGAAATGTACCACCCATTCCTTGAACTGTTGCGGTGAAATATCGCAAGGCGGGGAAACCTGGACGCAAAGAAAGTGCTCGGTACATCGGATTCATGAGCTGCAATTGATTCGCCTGAACCTCAGCAATAGAATCAGGAACGCCATCTGCACGAATAATGGCTTGGGTTTGATATGAAACAGGACATTCAACTGTCGTACCATCAATGAGATGGCGATCAAACACGCTCAATGTAATCACATCTGGCGAAGTTGACGGGGTATCAAATGACTCGACAGAAAATATTTTTTTCGGTGCTGCAATAGAAGACGTGAGTGCTTTTCTTGCAGCAATTTGTTGAACACGAACCGCCATATCTAGTTGAGATCTACTTAATCCAATCAGTTTTCCATTTTCTTCAACGATTTCTTTTAGGTGAATTTCGGCGTTCTCTAAAAGTGTTTCTGCAGTCTCACCAGCAAGTTGCGTGCCCAGATTCTCTAAAGATGAAAAACCTATAAAACTAACAACAAGTGTTGGAGTAACTGAAACTATCAAAAGAAGTAAAAGTAGTTTTGTTCTTAACTTCAAAATACTTCTCGTTACTCAATTGATTTTTGTAACAGTGTGTCAACCTGTGAGAAATAGCGGGTTGCTTCATCGAGTATTCTCGCAGGGACTAATTGTGTTTCGGGATCATCAAAAGTCACTGTTGGTACCTCTTGTGATTTTAAACGAATCACAAATAGCCATTCTCGATGGTCAATTTGTTCTCGTTGACGGGGCAACTTTAGAGAGCGTGATAATTTCCTGCGGATAACTATTCTTCCAAACTGTGGGTTTGCATCCACATCATTTTCTATAACAATCCATCTTTTTCGAGGATCGTCTGAAAAATAATCTGGCGCATTTGCCGCAGCGACCATTGCAGTCCAAACAAAATCTTTTGTTTCATTTGGCCACCTCTTTGTAGGCACCGAACACCCTGCAAGAATGAGAACAAATGATGTTAAGACCACACATCGAATCATTCTTCCATTGCCTCTTCGGGAATGTCTGCGTTGGAATATACATTTTGAACATCTTCATGATCTTCGAACGATTCAATCAATCGAAGCATTTTCGTTCCAAGCTCAATATCACAAACTACTGGTGATGCTGGAACCATCGTTAATTCCGATGAAGCCAATGGTATCCCGGCTAATTCGATTGCTTTTCGCAATTCTAAATAATCTGATGGTTCACAGGTTACTTCCCAAACCCCCTCGCTTTGAACAATATCACTAGCCCCAGCTTCAAGAGCAACCTCCATTAGTTGTTCTTCGCTTGTTTCACCTTCTTCAATAATAATGATACCGGTGCTTGAGAAACCAAACGCAACCGAACCGGGCTTTGCAAGATTACCGTTACCCTTTTCGAATAATTTTCTCATTTCTGGAGCAGTCCGATTTACATTATCAGTAAGAACATCTATAAGTATTGCGACACCACCTGGACCATATCCTTCATATCGAACTTCCTCATAAGAAACACCTTCATCACCTTCTCCACTTGCTTTTTTTATCGCTTTTTCGATAGTGTCTTTCGCCATGTTTACAGCTTTTGCATCTTCTATCGCATAACGAAGTGTTAAGTTCGTTTCAGGATCTGGTCCACCATTCTTAACGGCTACCATGATTGCCCTACTACATTTTGACCAAGCTTTGCCTTTTACCGCGTCTTGCCTTGCCTTGCGGTGTTTGATATTGGCCCATTTACTATGACCAGCCATTTTATTTCACTCCATTAATTGGTACTTCAAACCCAAGTTGTGGTTCACTACCCTCTTGCACAGCAGAAAGTTTTTCTTTTAATCGGCGAGATACCCCACCTAACTCATAATCATACAGTGCCTCAGGTGTAGCAACAGAAATTCCCCACACTGTATACGCCATACTCGCATATCCTTCTAATATTCTTTGGCGATGGTCTGCAGAGTTCAAAATCATAGAAGCGGTCTCCCAAGCCCTAACAGCGTTTTCTTTTTGCTCAGCTATCCAATACGCATCACCTAAATGATCGTACGTCTCAGCACTAGGTTCCGGAGAAAGTTTAATCGCTTCCGTTAGGAGTGATATTGACCGATCTGCTTCTCCTAACAACACAAACATCCAGCCAACTGTGTCCAATACGTGTGCAGAGTCTGGGTCTAATTTCAAAACCTGAGAACAAAGCTTCTGTACTTCCCTTGTAGGCCCCTCTTGTTCAAGTTTTATCCACGCCAGATTATTTAGCACTAATGTGTTTGTTGGATTTATCTCCAATGATGCGGTATAAAGACGTATTGGAGCGTTTTTATTCTTTCCAACGATTGACATTGATTGTGCTGCAACCGACAGAGCCTCAGAGAGTGGCACCGGTTCATCCCATCGAGGTGCAAGTGAAATAGTTCTATTGAGAGCAATCTCTTCGTACACTTTCAAGGTAGTTGATCCATCTCCTCCAGCAGTTGCTTCTAGAACTGGAAGAACAATTAAAAGAGTGGCAAGCTCTTTTTGGTGGAGTTCGTAGATTGTTGCCATAACTACTAACTGCACTGCCATGTCAGCTGCGTTTAAGTCAACCAATTGCTGCATTACTCCTAACCAAACCGGAGAGGTTGCATCTGGAATTAATTTATGTAATGCACTTTCAATAATAGAGTCCACGGGTTCACTAAGTAAATCTGTAATACTTTGATCTGATTCAAAAACCGATTTTAACCCAGCAATCCTTAGCACTGCCTCGATGGAACTCGCTTCTTGCGTTAGCCAATGTTGGGAAAGTAGCCGTCTCCCCTTTTCCACTTCGCCCATTCTTGCAGCATCCAAACCAAGAATTAAAAGTGCATCCTTGTGCAAAGGATTCCTCGAAATAACTTCGTTCCAAGCGACTATTGCCGCATCTTCCCTGCCAGTAGCAGCAAGAGAAATTGCGAGAGAAGCCCAAGGTGCTGGCGATAACTCATCAATAACCGCTGCACGTCGAAAATGTGGAATTGCCAACAGGTGTTGATCTTGTAAAGCTAATTGGCGACCAATAATATATTCTCTTGCCGCCCTTCTTACTGTTGGGGAAGAAGGAGATTCGGGAAGTTTTCCGACAACTGCTTCGAGTTGCTTTTGAAGAAGATGGTCTTCTGCACGTACCGCACATGTCGCGAATAATAGAATCAGCAAGGATAGCCAAATTCGTTTCACTTCTTAGTTTTTGCCTTCTTCTTTGTAACCTTCTTTTTAGACACCTTCTTTTTTGTAGCAGCTTTTTTCGAAGACTTCTTTTTAGTCGCTTTTTTCTTCGCCACTGTTTTCTTCGCCACTGTTTTTTTTGCAACCTTCTTTTTTACCGAAGTTTTTTTAACGTCCTTCTTTTTAGGGGCTTTCTTCTCCACTGGCTTCTTTAATGCCTTGCTCTTTGTTTTTTTCTTCTTGGACGAAGCAGTTTGTTTTCGAACTGGCTGGGTCTCTACCCAAGCATGTAACGAGGCGTGTGCTTCAATAACATCATCTGCTTTCACCTGTCTGCTCAGCCAAGACGAAGCGTCTACAACACATGCTGTTTCGTGAACCAAATCATTTGTAATCATTATGTCTAGTGTTCGGTCATCAACAGGCATTGCTGCGACATCAAAACAAATTGATATAACCCTGTTACAAACAAATGGTGTAATCCCGTTAAGCGTTTCAAAGTACTCTCGGATATCGCGTTTTCCAGCACCTTCTAAACTGTCAACATGAACACCGTGTTCACGTTTATAAATTGCATTTAAAACAGTTTTTAACCGTTTCGCCCTCTCATTTGCCTGAGGGTAATTAACTCCAATCAACTCAATGGTTTCATAAACATTGTTCATGCGCAAATCGTTTAAATCTACAGATGCGTCAATTAATTTTTTGCTTGCAGTGGCAGCTTGTTTCGATGTGGCGTTCCAAAGCAGTTGGGAATAAATAACTTCACCAATAACTCCGTGTTCACTCGTAACAACTTCCACTTTTGGCAACTTACGGCGAAACGATTTAAACTTTTTTGCAAATTCTGTTGCGTTTTTCACTCAATTATCCTTCATCTTTTTTCTATTCTCTTTTTTTTCGTCTTCTTGCTTTGCTTCAGCAATACTCGCAAGAACTTCTTGCTGACGTAATAGTTGTTGGTCTGTTTTAAAAGAGAATTTTGGCATTCTTCTAAACTTGACTTTGTCTGCAACTTGCCTGCGAATCCACCTAGATGCAGCATTTAGACCGTGCATAGAAATTTCCTCGTGTTTACGAGGAATAATGGTACAAAATAAAGTTGCATTGGCTAAATCTGCACTTACATCAACACGAGTCACTGTAACAATTCCTTGCACGCGGGGATCTGCGAGACCACGAGACAAAATGTCTTGGGTTGCTCTCTGCAGAGTTGATGCAACTTGGTCTGTACGCTGAGTCATAGTGCTACTTAAGCGTTCGCTTCACCTCTAAGGATTTATAACACTCGATGACATCACCGACTTTAATATCGTTATATCCATCTATGTTCATACCGCATTCTTGACCAGATTTAACTTCTTTCGCATCATCTTTGAAACGTTTCAATTGATCAAGTCGCCTGTCAGATTCAACAACTATGCCCTCGCGAGTTACACGAATTTGTTGATGACGTTCAATTGTTCCATCTGTCACATAACACCCGGCAATCATGCCTGTTTTTGAAATCTTAAACACATCTCGAACTTCAGCATGACCAAGAACTTCAAGTTTAATTTCTGGATCAAGGAGCCCTTCAAGCGCTTTCGTAAGGTCATCTATAAGATCGTAAATAACATCGTAATAACGTATCTCAACACCTTTTTGCTCAGCAAGCCTTCTTGATTTTGACGAACTCGTTACATTAAACCCAGCAATAATTCCACCACAAGCTTCTGCCAAGTTAACATCAGATTCGTTCACTCCACCAACCCCACAATGTTTGATAACAATCGTAGCCTCGTCAGTTCCTACTTTCCCAATGGTAGATTTCAGTGTTTCGATTGAACCTTGAACATCTCCCTTTATTATGACGGGCAATTCACGGATATCTGCTGTTTTCATCTGGTCAAAGATGTTGTCGAGGGTTATTGATTCTCTCGATAGAGCTACTTCACGCTCTTGTGCGACACGCTCTTTCGATGCTGATTCTGCTGCTTTTAATGATTTCACAACATAAAATTTGTCACCAGCATCAGGAACTTCGCTCAATCCAAGAAGTGAAAGTGGTGTTGATGGAGTTGCTTGAGCAATCTGATTCCCACGATCATCCATCAATGCTCGAATACGGCCATAGCCACGACCTGCTACTATAAAATCGCCCTTCTTCAAGCACCCTTCCAAAACAAGAATGTTTGCAACAGGCCCACGACCATCTGCAATATGGGCTTCGATCACAAAACCTTCCGCCGCACCACTGAAGTCTGCCTTGAGTTCAAGTAACTCAGCTTGATAATCTAAAATATCAAGCAAGTCTTGGATACCTGTGTTTTCAATTGCACTTGTTCGTATAACTTCAGTCGAGCCACCCCAATCCACCGGGTTCAAATCGTGTTCAGCTAATTGACCAAGAATCCGCTGAATATTTTCTTCAGTAGCATTTTGCTTATCTATTTTATTCAAAGCAACCACGATTGGAACTCCAGCGCTTTTCGCATGATTAATCGATTCAATTGTTTGCGGCATCACTCCGTCATCTGCTGCAACAACCAAGATAACAATATCTGTAACCTTAGCTCCTCTTGCCCGCATTTCTGTAAATGCTTCATGTCCTGGGGTATCAATGAAAGTAATAAGTCGTTCAACATCGCCGGCCTTCACAGGTACTTGGAAGGTGCTTGTCGCTTGAGTAATTCCACCAGCTTCACCTTCTGCAACATTTGCTGAACGAATTCTGTCTAGGAGTGATGTCTTGCCATGATCAACATGCCCAAGAATTGTCACAACTGGAGACCTGTGTTGTTCGTTTTCTCGTTCTCGTTCGCTGAAGGAATCAACAATTTTTTCTTCGGCACTCTTTTCTTCAGTTACTTCAAGTTCAATTCCCCAACCCATCATCATTTCTACTGCTTGCGTTGGGTCGATGTTATCGTTTACCGTTGCTTCCACTTCAGCAAGTAGTAATTTTTTCAAAATTTCGTTTGCCTTTACTCCAGTTGCAGATGAAAGCTTTTTAATGGAAATTGGTTCTGAAATTAAAACTTTACCACCAGTTTGTTTTAATGTTTTTGCTCTTTCAGCTGGTTTGTCTGTACGCTTTTGACTATCTCGACGAGCTTGTCTGAAAAAACCACCACTTCGTCGAAGTCGGTTCTCTCGCTCGAGTAAATCTTGCTTTCTCCAGTTTGCGTTGCCACGATCCTGGGTGGGAGTTTGTCCTTTAGATCCTCGTTCGCCCTGCCGTGAACCTAATTGTGTTGTTGCTCTGCGCTTATTTCTACGCGATCCACGACCTGAATCTTGTTGGGGAGGTGGCATCTGCTGTGGAACACCTGCACCTGCACCACCACCACCGCGAGGAGGAGAAGGTTGCTGTCGCCTTTGAGGTCTGGGTTTTGGCTCTGGCTCAGGTTGTTCAATCCTTATCACCCGAGGACCTGCCATCTTCGCTTTTTCTGGTGAATCCATCTTGCGACCAGCTGGTTGAACCGATTGCTCTGTTTCACTTTCTTTGCTGGATGAACCTTCCGTTTTTTTTGCTTTTTTAGACGTGGCTTTCGCCTTGGTCTTCTTTTTGGTTTTCTTTTTTGCCCTCGATTTGGCTTTTGAAACGTTTACTTTTTCAGTGGTTTCAACAGCAGTTGATGAAGTGCCTTCTTCACTGAACCATTCAACAATTGTCGCTTCAAGACCAGCAGAGATAGCGGACATGTGACCTGTAATATCAGGAATACCCTCGCTCGTACATTTCTCGATGATGTCTTTCGATCCAACACCTAAATTTTTGGCTACATGATGTACCCTTGTTTTCACTGCTTTTTTAGCCACGTGTAATCTCCGCAATCAAGTTAATGATTATTCGTTACTTTCTTCTGTTTCTGTTGATGCTGCTACTTCAGCGTTATCTAATTCTTCAGGAACTTCATCATCAGCAGACATATCGAGAATTGAGTCCGCCGCTGCTTCAATTTTCTCATCAACCTCTGTATCAAGAACTGCAGATGCTGCTGCTTCTTCTTCTGCACGCACTGCTTCTTCTGCAAGTTTTGCTTGCTCTTGTTCAATTGTCACTTCTTTAGAACGAGTGATTGATTTATCAATGCATCGATCTGCAATTTGTTTGGAGAATTCAAGGTCTTCCTCAAGCACGTTTCTGCCAATTTCTTCGACATCAAAAATACTAATGATGCCCATTGCAGCCATCCGATCCAACATCTCTTCTGTCACGCCTTCAATTGGTTTCAATGCATCCCATAGTATTTCAAGGCCTTTCTGATATTCTTCCGGAGTCAAAATGTCAATATCCCAGCCAGTCAACCTCGCTGCTAAACGAACATTTTGCCCCCGACGCCCAATTGCAAGAGATAGTTGATCATCGCGAACAATAATTGTTGCTCTGCCAAGTTCGAAGCATAAACTTACTTCATCGACTTCAGCAGGCTTCAACGCGTTGGAAATTAATACTTGGCTCGATTCATTCCATCGAACGATGTCTATTTTTTCGCCGCCAAGTTCTTCGACAATATTTCGTATTCGACTACCTCGAACACCAACACATGCGCCTACAGGATCAACTTTAGAGTCATTTGACGTCACAGCAATTTTAGTTCTAAAGCCCGGCTCTCTGGACATTGCGTGTATTTCAATTACATGCTCTTGTACCTCGGGAACTTCTGCCTCAAACAAACGGCGAATAAAGTCTGGATGGCTTCGAGACAATACAATTTTTACTTGGCTACCAGTATCTCGAACATCAAGAATAAAACAACGAACACGATCACCTGGTCTAAATTGCTCACCAGGAATTTGCTCAGACCGTGGCATAAACCCTTCAACACGTCCACCCTTATCGAGTTGAATAATCAGTGAACCGCCTTCATATCGGCTACAAACACCGGTAGTTAATTCGCCAGCTTTATCAATGTACTCATCAAAAATACCTGTTCGTTCGTCTTCTCTGAACCTTTGAATCATGACCTGCTTTGCTGTTTGAGCAGGTATTCGCCCAAGTTCTTCAAGAGGAATTTCCACTGCACCGCCATCTAGGTGCCGCCAAATTCTAATTTCACCAGTCATCAAGTCCATGTTGCACGAAAACTCCTCTGTATCTAATGAGTTGAAGTGTTTGCGTGCTGCACTAACCATTGCCTGTTCAAGGTCTTCAATAATTGCAGTTTTATCAATCTTTCGCTGCTTGGCGATGACGTCGATAAGTTCTATTGTGTCTCTGTTCATTGGAATTACCTGTCCTAAGTTGTTTGAATGTTGGGTTGTCTATCAATTAAAAAACGGGTCGCGGTGCGAACCCGTGGCACAACCAGAAGGTTGCGTGTGCAAAATGCACGACTATGATTTAGGGGAAAACCTAAATCACTACTGAACCTCCATAGAGATGCGAACATCCACTAATGAATGGCTCAGAGCCACGGGATGACTGCGATTAGCAGTCATAGCTAGAAAAAAGTTGTAAGGATTCACTGTGAATCATTACTACACTCCTAATAAATACCTGTGCTGTCTACGCTGACAGCGGGAAACGGTACATGGTATCCCACCTTCACAAAAACGCAACTCCAACCACTACTTGCACGTACTATATATACCTATGAATTTCGTCAAAACACTGTTTTTAACCATGTCAGGCCTGTTTGCTCTGAGCAACGCAAATGCACAACCAGGCATTTTTCATGATTCTCGCGACAAAGTAGGCGTTTCGGTTCAAGTGAGCCCAAAAAACGCAATCGCTGGAAGCGACGCCATCATCGCGGTAATCCTCGAACACGAGGAACATTGGCATTCGCACACGAATGAACCCCAGGTGCCAGAAGCCCTCGGCGATCCCGAAGATTACATCGCAACTTCGATTGCATTTGAACTCCCTGAGGGTTCACCCCTCACCGTGCATGATGGGTTCATCCAATGGCCTGAGCCAACTATCGTCGAAGTAGGATTCGCTGGCACGCCTGTTGACTACGGAGTGTTCTCTGGAAAAACTGTTATTTATATTCCACTCACGATTGCAAGTGATGCAAAAATAGGTGACGCTTCCTTCACCATTAAGACAGTCTTCCAAGCGTGCGACGACACAACATGCCTTATGCCAACACCACAATCAGGCGGATGGGGGTGGGATGAATATGGAATAACTTCTAAAATTGCTATCGTTTCAAAAGAGAACCTAACTCCAACAGCCGGTTCAAGTACGTTTGATTTATTTGATGGTTCCGTGTTTGCAGATATTCGCGCAGGTGTAAAAGCACCAGACAACAATAAAATTGAATTTGATGCTTTTGGTCTTCAGTTTTCCCTTACCGCTGATGGTCCTTCGGGTTTATTTCTTTTGCTCCTTGTTGCGATGTGTGGAGGTTTTTTGCTGAACTTAACACCTTGCGTGTTACCTGTTATTCCAATCAAAATTATGGGGTTAAGTGCAAGTGCCGGAAACCGAAAGAAAACGCTTATTCTCGGTGCATGGATGATGTTTGGCGTGATGGCACTTTGGATTTTTCTTGGTGTTGCAATCGCAGTTGTTGCAGGTTTTACTGCTATAAATCAACTTTTCCAATACCCCGCATTTACCATTATTCTCGGAGTTTTCATTGGCATTATGGCAATTGGCATGGGTGGACTCTTTTCTATTCGTTTGCCAAACGTTATCTATAAGGTCAATCCAAAACATGACTCGTGGTATGGGTCGTTTTTGTTCGGAGTTATGACTGCAGTCTTATCAACGCCTTGCACTGCGCCATTCATGGGTGCTGCTGCAGCTTGGGCTGCAACACAGTCAGCAATACTCACGTTGACAGTTTTTGGCTCAATTGGTTTTGGCATGGCGTTTCCATATTTAATCCTTGCGGCGTTCCCACACCTTGTTGACAAAATGCCAAGGGCAGGCGCATCGAGCGAAGTGATAAAACAAGTCATGGGATTACTCATGCTCGCAGCTGCTACGTACTTTCTTGGTGTTGGCTTAAGTGGCTTGCTCCAAGAAGAAGGTGCACCACCCTCGAGAATTTACCTTTGGGTCGTTGCCGCGTGTGTCGCGAGCGCAGGCATCTGGCTTGCATGGCGAACATTACGAATCGCAAAAAACACTGCCCCAAAAATCATTTTTGCATCACTTGGAATAGTAGTTGCGGTCAGCTCTATCTTTGGTGGAATTCGTTTAACTGAAAAAGGACCTGTCGATTGGGAGTATTACACACCTGAATTGTTAACCGAAAAACTCGCAGAGGGCGATGTTGTTGTTCTCGAATTTACAGCAGAATGGTGCTTAAACTGCAAAGCACTCGAATCCACAGTACTACATAGTAAACGAGTTGTTGAGGCGTTTTCTGCTGACGATGTCACACCAATCAAAATCGATTTAACAGGGAACAATATATCTGGCAATGCGCTGTTAAATGAACTCGGTGGCCTACGCATTCCCTTGCTCATCGTCATGGGTCCAGACGGTGAAGAGGACTTCCGTGGCGACTTTTACACTGTTGACCAAGTACTTGAAGCAATTAAAAAATCACGGGGTGGCGAATGAATTCTGTTGGAGTCTACTGTGCATCTTCGCAAAATCTTGAACCCTGTTTTCATGATGCCGCAGCCATTATTGGTAAGGGGCTCGCAACAAGAGGGCTCACCCTAGTCTACGGAGGAGGTTGCATTGGATTGATGGGTGAAGTAGCAACTGTCGCAGCAAAACATGGAGGAAATGTAGTTGGTGTGATTACACATAAACTTGTAGCGCACGAACAAGCAAATGAAAAGTGCAACGAACTTATCGTGGTTGACACAATGCAAGAACGCCGGTCAATCATGATGAATCGTGGGGATGCCTTTATTGTTCTTCCAGGCGGAATTGGGACTTACGAAGAATTTTTTGAAGTGCTTGTTGGAAGGCAACTTGGCGATCACACAAAACCAATTGGAATTGTCAATGTTGATGGATACTTTGACCCTCTCCTTGAGATGCTCGAATATGGCATCGAACGAAATTTTATGCGCCCTGCGCTGCGCCAACTTATGTTCATTAACCCTTGCGCCGACGCTATCCTTGATTACGTTACTTCTGTTGTGAACAATCAACCATCCCCCGAAGATATTCTGCCAATGCATGGTTAGGTAGCAGTGACTGTCACACTGAGCGAAAAGTGACAGTCACACCTGTTTTCTGGGACTGTCCCCAATCAGAGGTGGGGTATAATGCGTTCCATGGCCACAAAGCCAATACTTGGAATGATTGCGGGGAATGGCATTTTGCCAATCATTGTAGCGAGGAGTGCCAGCGCTTCTGGTTTTCAAGTTTGTTGCGTTGGTTTACGAGGACAGTGCGCTCCTGAACTCGCTGCGGAATGCGATACCTTTAAATACGCAGGAATGGCACGAATAGGCCGATGGATTCGTCTCCTTAAAAAATGGGGCGTACGTGACACCGTTATGGTCGGAGGCGTTGGAAAAGCCGTCATGCATGATCCTTTTGCCACCATTCGGCTTATGCCAGACATCACTGGACTGCTTCTTTGGTACAGAACACTGCGGCATGACCGCAGGGATGCTACAGTTCTTGGTGCAATTGCAGATGAATTGCAAAAATCTGGAGTTACTCTCATCGATTCAACAACACACATCCCAAACCACCTTACTGGAAACGGAACTCTTGGCAACGTTACACCAAGCGCAAAACAAGTTGCAGACATTGATTTTGGTTGGCCATTATTAACTCAGAGCGCTGCCCTACATATTGGACAATCAATTGCTGTGCGTGATGGAGATGTTCTCGCGGTCGAAGCAATCGAAGGAACCGCAGCACTCATTGAACGTGCTGGATCTCTATGTAAAAAGAATGGCTGGACATTACTTAAGACTGCAGCAGATGATCACGACATGCGAGCAGATGTGCCGTCGATTGGAACAAAAACTATAGAACAAGTTGCTGCCGCTGGTTGCTCATGTATAGCACTCGGAAGCGGACGCGTTATTTTGCTTGACTCCCAAGCCGTTATCGAGGCAGCAAATAACGCAGGAGTTGCATTGGTCGGCGTTTCAAATGGCTGAAAACACATTTGTTTCTCGAGCGGGTCTAAAACTGAATCACGCTTTGGATGAGTTTAATTTTGATGTCTCGGGTTTGATCTGTGCCGATCTTGGATGCAACGTTGGAGGGTTCACAGACTGTTTACTGCAACGTGGCGCCTCAAAAGTTTTTTCGGTCGATACTGGATACGGCACTTTCGCTTGGAAGCTACGAAATGATGAACGCGTCACCACATTGGAGCGTACCAACGCCATGCACATTGATCCACCTGAGCAAGTTGACCTAGTCGTCATCGACCTTGGATGGACACCTCAAAAACTCGCTCTGCCAGCAGGAATGAGGTGGACAAATTGTGGACACATTATCACGCTCATAAAACCTCACTATGAACTTACAAAAGAAGAAAAAACAAGGGAATCCGTCAGTGAGGGGCTTTCTGAAGAAGCTATTTCGTGTGTTATTTCACGCGTAAAAAATCAATGCCAAGATTTGTCTCTCGAAATACTCGGCGAAACACTCTCTCCAATTCGTGGAAAAAAATCAAGTAAAAAGGGTAGTGGAAATAGCGAGTATTTGTTGCTTCTAAAGACCACCTCCTAGAGTTCTGGCTATCGAAATTTATTGCCCCGTTCTGGTACAATAATCTATCTTGAAAAGGCATTATGAGCGAGACACCTGAACAGAATCCTGAAGAACAAAACAGTGAAGCGTTTAGCAATATTGGCAACGTTGTTGACCAACTTATTGAACGCGAATTGCACGACAGTTATCTAACGTATGCAATGTCCACCATTATGGATCGTGCATTACCTGATGTTCGTGATGGCTTAAAACCATCGCAACGAAGAATTCTTGTTGCGATGCACGACCTAAATCTTTCGCCTGGTCGAAAGCATCGTAAGTGCGCAAAAATTGCTGGCGATACTTCTGGTAACTACCACCCACACGGTGAATCGGTCATCTATCCAACTTTGGTCAACATGGGTCAAAACTGGAAAATGCGAGTCATGCTTGTCGATAAACAAGGCAACTTTGGTTCGATTGATGGTGATCCACCTGCAGCGATGCGTTATACCGAAGCACGTATGACGCATGCAGCGGTTGCGATGCTTGATGACATCAAGTTAGATACCGTTGACTTCAAACCAAATTACGACGAGACACGGCAAGAACCAACGGTCTTACCAGGGAAGTTTCCAAACCTACTTGTCAACGGTTCAAGTGGTATCGCAGTTGGAATGTCATGTTCCATGCCCCCACATAATGTTGGCGAGATATGCGACGCGATCGTAGCAACAATTGATACTCCTGAAATTGACTTACCAGATTTGCTAAAAATTGTCCCTGGTCCTGACTTTCCAACGGGTGGAGTCGTTGTAGGAAAACAAGGTCTTTCTGAAGCATACGCAACTGGTCGAGGAAAATTACAAGTTCGAGGACGAGTTCACCACGAAACAATTGGCAAGCGTGAAGCAATTGTAATTGATGAAATTCCATACCAACTCGTACAAAATAATTTGATTGAAAAAATTGTCAACTGCGCAAAAACTGGTCGTATTTCTGACATCTCAGATATCAAAAACTTCTCTGGGAAAAAATGGCGAACACGAATCGTTGTATATCTAAAACGCGGCGCCGATCCAGATGTTGTCGAACGACAACTCTACAAATACACTCCGTTGCAGTCTACTGCTTCTGTTATAAACATTGCACTTGTCAACGGTCGCCCACAAACACTAGGTATCCGTGGACTAATTGATTGTTGGGTAGATCATCGCCGAGTAGTTATCATAAGACGAACCGAGTTTTTACTTCGCGAAGCAGCGAAAGCCGCGCATCGTCTTGAGGGATTGATTTACGCTGTTTGTGACATAGATGAAGTTATCGCCCTCATCCGAGGAAGCCAAACGCGTGAAGAAGCTATAGAAAAGTTAATGGCTCGGTCGTTCTGCATCCCAGAAAAACACGAATATGCCAAATTCATAGCAAAGCGATTAGTTGAAACAGCAAAAGATGGTGTTTCGCTGTCAAAACTCCAAGCAGATGCTATTGGCGCCCTGCGATTAATTCAACTTGTGGGTCTAGAGATTGAAAAACTAACTAGCGAGTATGCTGACTTACTTGAAAAGATTGATGACTATGAAGCAATCCTTGCAGATGAACAACGTGTACTCGACATAATTCGTGAAGATTGTGTCGAACTCAAACAAAAATATGCAACAGATCGGCTAACGGGTTTTGTTGATGGTGAAGATGACAATTTTGATTACGGCGCACTCATCCATGAGCATGATGTTTGTGTAACAATCTCCCATCAGGGCTATGTCAAACGTTTACCCATTGACACATTCCGTGAACAGGGTCGAGGCGGGAGAGGCATTAAAGGTGGCGAAACAAAAGACGGTGACTTTATCGAACACATCTTTGTTGCATCAACTCATGATGACCTTCTATGCTTTACAGACACTGGACGTGTGTTCCAAATCAAGGTCTATCAAATTCCTGAAGCAACACGAACAAGTAAAGGACGTGCGATTGTAAACCTTCTTAAACTCAAAGAAGGTGAAACTATAGTCACGTTCAGAAGCATTAAAGATTTTGATACCTGTCAAGATAACCTTGTCTTTGCAACCTCAAAGGGTCGAGTAAAACGAACAGCTGTTTCTGAATACAGAAATGTAAATCGCGGTGGTATCAACGCTATCAAACTAAATGATGGCGACAAGTTAGTCGATGTAATAAAAACAAATGGTGAAAGCCATGTACTTCTTGGAACGTCAACAGGAATGTCAATCCGTTTCGTTGAAACCGATGCTCGCCTCATGGGCAGGACTGCTGCTGGCGTTAAAGGCATTGCATTATCAAAAGGCGACCGAGTTGTCGGCTGCGTTTTAGCTGAGGATGATGCTGACCTTATGACAATGACAGAAAACGGATACGGCAAACGCACTCCTATGCTCGATTATCTTGTACATAGTGAAGATGGATCTACAAGGGCACAATCTCGGGGTGGTAAGGGGCGAAGAGATATTCAAACTGGCGACCGGAATGGCATTGTGGCTGACATTCGTGCGGTTCGGGATAGTGACAGTTTGATGTTTATCACTGCAAATGGCATGCTTGTACGCATTTCGGCCAGCGATATCCGAACGATTGGCCGAAACACTAAGGGAGTTAGAGTTGTGAACCTGAAAGATGGCGACCGCTTAATTGCTGCCGCAAAAGTCGAAGGCGTCGAAGATACGGTATCCTCTTCCACATGACTTTAAATCAATGGGACGACAATATACTTATTCTAGAACTTCTTGACGAGCCAGACTTCTCAGAGGACACGGACACACTGCTACTAAAACTTCGTGATGAAGGCGAAACGTATTGCAATGTCATTGTTGATTTACAGAAAGTTTCAACGTTGAACTCGTCAAATCTTGGCGCGTTGATTGAAATCAATAAATTATTAAAGACAAAAGATAAGCGGTTAGTAATCTGCAACATCTCTGACCCCATTTGGTCAACCATGCTTGCTACTGGTTTGGACCAAGTCTTTGAGTTTATCGAAGACACAACCACCGCTCTCCTTTTAATAGGATCATAATCAAATGCGACCCATCCGTCGCACAGAACATGACGCTCGAATTGAGATGATGCCGCTCATCGATGTTATTTTTTTGCTCTTAACATTTTTTATATACGCTATGGTTCTGATGGTCAGAGCAGAAATTTTGCCTGTTCCCCTTGAGTCATATGTTTCTGGCACTCCAGCAGAACCACGTCCCTCGATTTCTATCACTATCGGAGTTGATGGAAACATATACGTCAACAAAACAATTGTCACACTCGATACCGTTGTTCCAACCGTTTCTCAAGTATTAGAATCCAACCCAAAAGCCGCAATTTATTTAGTTGTCGAAGACGGTGAAGCTGTAGTAGATCGTGGTCCTCTATTAACAGGTACTTGGGACCAGTTGCGGCAACAAGGGCTAGAAATGTTTTTGGTGGGAGCCCCAAAACAGAAGGATGTGGGTGAAAATGCTCCGTGATAACGCTGTTGTCTTGATTGCTTTTTTGGGGTCTATTGGGTTGCACCTTATCGCCATCCCAATTCTCTATAAAAAAAATCCACCATTGGTATATCTACCACCACCGAAGTCAACGCACCTTGAAACACCAGCAGACGAGTACCCAGAAATCGAACTTGGAATTGACGATTCAAATGAATCAACTCTAACCTGGATTGGATACGAAGAATATGAGGAGCAACGTGCTCGTTTTTCAAAAGTCGAACAAGCAGCAATGAAAATCGAAGCCGATGTTGCAAGACCTGTTCCAACCTTAATTGCACTCACAACAATTCAACAAGCAATTCAACCTGTAAAGGAAATGTCGATTCAATTTCTCGAGGCACTGAAGGGTGTTAAGCTTATAACTCCTTCAAACGTACCGGTTCTGCCACAGCCATCTCCAAAAAAGATTGAAACCAAAACAGTTGATATTGCGGTAGCGCCGTCACCCACAGAAGAAGTTAATGATACTCCTGTAGATGGAAATCCCAGCGACAGAGAATCTACAGCGACCTCTATCATTCAATTCTCAGAGGACCAGTGGATGTCTGGTAAACCACTTGCAGCCCATGGAATTGTGTTACGACCAAGAAAACAGGAATTACCCAATGCATGGAAATCGTTTTACAATTCACCTGATACTTTGGTAGCCCAGATGCAAATCAACAATAGTGGAAAACCAATGCGTGTAATCATTCTAGACAGCACAGGTAGCAGATATTTAATCCAAGATATAAAATCAAATTTATACCGCTGGCGAGCATCTGGAGATCAAATTGACGCTCTCAATGATGAGGAAACTTTAACAATTACAATTCAACTCTTGTTCCGCTAAGAATCAACTGTTTTCAAGGCGATCTTTCCACAGCGGCATGCGGCTTGTATTAGAAAGAACATAATCAAGTGGTGTAACTGTCGCATGTCCCAACTTGAGTGCTTCTACATCACTACCTTCTGCAGTATGTGTAAACGCCATCCCGTCTCCTGCAGCCCAGTAATATGTTCTGCCATCTGGAGCAACACGTTTATCGTAATGCCCTAGAACGCTAGAGCCATTCATTTCAACAACTTTAATCTCTGGCATTGCACGGTCGGGTGTTTCACAAGCGGGCACATTTATGTTTATTACTTCGTGTGGTTCAAGTTTGTTTTCTAAAACCCTATCAATGACTTCTCTTGAAATTTCTGCTGCCCTGTCATAACACGTTAACGATCTGTTCTTCAGATGCAAACTCACCGCAATGGATGGTACGCCTAGAAAAGCAGATTCAATTGCAGCTGCAACTGTCCCAGAGTAAATAATGTTGATACCAACGTTTGATCCACTATTCATTCCACTAATCGTAAGATCTGGTCTTGTGCCTTCACCGAATCTCTCTTCCCACAGGGCTTCCAATGCCAGTTTTACACAATCTGCTGGGCGCCCATCAACTGCAACTCCTGACATACTTTCCGTAACCTCTACCATTTGTGTCATTAGCGGAGAAGTGTATGTAATACCATGACTAGTTGCAGATTGCACCGTTTCTGGCGCAAACACTACAAGTTCGCCCAAGTCTTGCAGTGCCTTGTGCAAGGCGATTATTCCGGGCGCTCGAATGCCGTCATCGTTTGTAAGAAGAATTTTCATGTTTACTTTGGCTCCAAAATATATTCTCGACCACCCCATTTCACAGGAGTACGATTATGCAGCATCGATGCAGAATCAAGGAAAAGTTTAGCAACAACTAAACCTCCAATTGGCGCAAATATGGCAAAGATTAATGGTGCATTGTTGATTCTGTACAGCCAACCAATAACGATTGAGTATGCAATGAGAGAAGCTATCGAAGTCCAAAACAACCATGGAGAAACTTGGTGACCAACAACAATTCCTGCAACACCTGCTGCAGGCAAGAGAATTGAAACCACAAAAGCTAATATTGCACTTCGCCGTAATCGGCTAATGTTTCGGGTACTGGACTCTATGTAAATTCGCTTCCAGCCCGTTTTGAATGCTTCAAATGTTGAGTACATGGAACAGCGGAGCATACCGTCTGCAAAAAGCATTTGAACCCTGCCACCTTCTTTATGAATGACCCTCGCAAAAGCAATGTCTTCAAGTAAATCATCTTTCACAGCAGTGTGACCACCTATTGATTCATAGGCGGTTCGAGAAAAAAGTAAGAATTGACCGTTTGCAAATGGACGAGATCGATGCTCTCGGTTCACACGATCAACTGGGAATTGTCGAACAAGGAATGTCCCTGCGATTGGTTGTACAACTCGTTCAAAAGTTTTTGTAATTGTGAGTGAACTTAATAGACTCAATAATGAAGCATCTCGTTTTATCGCAGACGCTATAGAACAACACACCAATTCTGGATCAAATTGTGTGTCTGCATCTGTAAACAATAACCAATCTCCTGTGGCTTTCTGTGCGCCAATTCGAGCGACGTTGCATTTTCCTGTCCAATCATCTGGACAATTATCGTTTTCAATGAGACAAATGCGGTCGTCTTCTTTGGCGTGTTCTTGAAGAATCTCAAGAGACCGATCAGTACATCGATCTAATACAAAGATGATTTGAATGTTTGCGTGTGATTGGCTTCGAATAGATTCAGCGCATCTATCTATTACTCGTTCTTCGTTGTGCACAGGGACAATAATGCTAACGGGGATACCCGAAGGTTTTGGAAGATGCAGGCCTTCGCGAATAGTGCATTTTGAATGCACCATGGCAAAAAGTCTGTATGCAACACCTAGCCACAAGCAAAGCGAAGCGAAAACAATTATGCCAAGAATATGTGAGGTGATTTCAATTGCTGGCATCAGTGCACATGGTACCTCGTTATCATCTACAAAACGATGATTCCTTCATCAATCAATCAAACGCTTTTATTTTCACGCGAGTCATTGCGGGAAATTGATTCTTGCTCGGTTAACCAATACAACATCCCTGGTATTGTGTTGATGGAAAACGCGGCTAGAGGAGCGTCTGAAATTATTCTTGAGTCAATCAAGGACGAGATGAAGAATAACATTGTCATCTTATGTGGGAGCGGTAACAATGGTGGAGATGGATATGCGGTTGCCCGCCATCTTGTAAATGGTGGTTGTGACGTTTCGATACTTCAACTTGACGAACCAAAGAGTGCAGACGCGAGAACGAATGCTACTAGTTGTGCCGCGATGGGTATTTCTATTGAACCGTGGACCCAGAATGCTTGTTATGAGGCTCCGCTCTTCATCGATGCAATATTTGGAACTGGGCTCGATCGTAACGTAGAAGGAAAATACGAAAAAGCAATTAACTATTGCAACTCCCTTCCAACTCCATGCATTTCACTTGATATTCCCTCGGGCATGGATTGTGACACAGGGGGCACATTTGGGTGTTGCATCAATGCTTGGATAACAATTTCATTTGTTGGAATGAAACTTGGGTTTCTCTGTGAAACTGCCAATAAATATCTCGGAAAAGTTGAGGTTACTGATATTGGTTGTCCACAAACTCTTCTTCAAAAGTACGGAAATACTCCAACATAGTACGATGAGCAACCTGTGTACCAAACGCTACTCACATCTCGATATTTAACTAGTCGGGTCATCCCGCTAATCGCAGTTGGTGCTGTTGCGTTGTGTGTAGCTCTTGTCATTGTGATTGTTTCTGTTATGTCAGGCTTCCTTAATATGGTGCAATCTTCTGGACGGACGTTAATGGGCGATGTCATCATTACATATGGAATCTCTGGGATTCCACACTACGAACAATTGATTCAACATCTAGAGAAAGATGAAAAAGTTCTTGCTGCTTCGCCTGTAGTCGATGGATGGGGTTTACTTCGTATGCCATATCCAGACTCTGAAGCAAAGCAGAGCGAAACCGTTCAAGTGTGGGGAATCGATCCAAGTTCATTTGCAAAAGTAACTTCCTTCGATGAGTCATTCCAATGGGAAACCCCCACTGATAATCAACGCGACTGGTTACTGTTCGATGCTATTACCGCTAACAAAGAATTGTTACGTTCAAACATGAATGATGAGGAATGGAACTCACTTGTAGAAATTATAAGTAATGCTTCACGCACTATGAATTATGAAAGTGGTTCTCTCTGGTCAGATGTACAAGCAATTCTCGATGTGCCTTTGTGGAATACAGTGCTGGGGTCCGATGAACGACTCACAAATTCCGATGCTCTACTTGAGCAGGGTCTCACGTTGTCTCAGAACGGAAGGGATGGCATTGTTTCTGGTCTTCATGTCTCAGAGGGGAACGTAAGACAGAAGGATGGCACGTACCAAGTAATTCGCAATGACTTTTGGTGGCTACCTAGATACGAAGGCACCTTGACGATGCTTCCAGTTGATTCTCAGGGCGGAATTATAGAACCTGAGTCTACTATTCTTCCTTTTGTGAACGAGTTTCAATCTGGTGTATTCATGATTGATGAGTCAAGAGTTTTTGTCCCCATTCGCGTCTCCCAACAATTGTTGCACCTTGATGAAGCAGAAATTATAGATGAAGATGATCCAACAGTTGTGCTTGGAATAGACCCTGCAAGAGCAACAAGTATCATCATCAGAGGGAGCGAGGATATTTCTGCAGAGAGTTTGCAGAGCAGAATTGTACAAATGTACGATGCTTTCATTGCTCAGTTGCCTAGTGATACGATTGTATTTCCGCCAATGAGAAATGATCCAGGATTATCCATTCATACATGGGAAGAACAGCAGCGCAGTTTTACAGGTCCTATTGAAAAAGAACGAGAATTAATGCGAACTTTGTTTTCCATTGTCTATCTGGTTGTTGCAGCATTGATACTTTCTATTTTCTGGTCCATTGTGTTTGAAAAAACTCGAGATATCGGCATCCTCAGAAGTATTGGAGCATCGCGTGGAAGCATTGTCTGGATTTTCTTGCAATACAGTCTTGTTGTTGGGGTAATCGGTTCAGGGCTTGGTTTATTTTTTGGCTGGCTAATCACAAAAAATATTAATGCAATACATTCTGGAATGGGAAACCCACCACTAAGTGTGGCTATTGGTGCATTTGTTATTACAGGATGTATTGCAATCTATACCATTATGAAATCAAGGGAAGGACAGTTATTACCAGTCGTCCTTGGCTCCCTTGGTTTGATTACATCTGGTGGTTTGGGCGCATTAATTCTATTCATCAGGCATATTGGTGGGCTGGTGGTTTGGGATGCTTCAGTGTATTACTTCGCCATTATTCCAAACGAAGTCGACTGGCCCTCAAGTATCGTAACGGTTCTTGGTGCCATTCTCTTTTGTCTGCTTGGAGCAATAATTCCAGCTGCAAAAGCGGCTGATACCGATCCTGTAAAGGCACTTCGTCATGAGTAGTTCAATCATTCTTGAAGGTAAAAACTTAAAAAAGACTTACGAACTTGGTCGTGCAAAAGTCCAAGTGTTGCTCAACGCTTCACTTCAAGTAATGCAGGGTGAGTGGGTAACTATTCTGGGATCAAGCGGTTCGGGAAAATCTACTATATTGCATTTGCTTGGCGGTCTCGATCGACCCGATGTAGACGGAGGAGATGTTCTGTTCCATGGTGAATCTGTGTGGACAAGGTCGAATAAACAAATCAATCATTACCGAAATACACAAATTGGGTTTGTGTTCCAGTTCTATCATCTCCTTCCTGAACTTACGGTTCTTGAAAACACTGTCCTCCCAGCGATGATAGGTTCTCATTCCACTTCAACATCTTCAGCAAAGGACAAGGCGACGTCCCTACTAGAACAATTTGGATTAGGACACCGGCTCCAACACCGCCCTCGCGAGCTCTCTGGAGGAGAACGACAGCGCGCTGCTATCGCCCGAGCGCTTGTAAACGAGCCAAGTATCTTGCTCGCAGATGAACCCACCGGAAATCTCGACGAAGAAACAGGCAATGAAATTCTGGACGTATTGGCCCAACTCCACCAGGATGGTCTTACTGTGGTTCTTGTGACTCACAACGTTGAAATTGCTGCGATGGGAAACCGCTCTGTGCATCTTAGGCACGGTGCCATCGAACAACCCGCCACTTTGGCACAATAGATAATTCTGCCCTATTTTAATATATGCAATATTGCCTTTATCTGGCTAATACGCACATTATTTATTTTATCTTCAGAACAACTGGAATGGAACGCGCCTTGCACCGATTGTATAGGTGGCGGGTATCGTTATGCTCGCCAAAAAAGCACATCCCGCATATCATGTGGGCGGAGAACTGAACAATGTTTGAACGATTAACAGACCGCGCTCGAAAAGTAATGGCTCTTGCGAACCAAGAAGCCCAACGCTTTAACCACGAATACATCGGAACAGAGCATATCCTGCTCGGACTTGTGAAAGAAGGGTCTGGCGTCGGTGCAAATGTACTTAAGCACCTAGAAATTGACCTGCGAAAAGTTCGACTTGAAGTTGAAAAACTCGTCAAAAGTGGTCCAGATATGGTCATGATGGGAAAATTACCACAAACCCCACGAGCAAAAAAGGTTATTGAGTACGCAATTGAAGAAGCACGCTCACTAAATCATAACTACGTTGGCACCGAACACCTCCTCCTTGGTTTACTTCGTGAACAAGATGGTGTTGCAGCTCAAGTACTTATGAATCTTGGCCTGAAACTTGAAGATGTACGTGAAGAAGTATTGAACCTCCTTGGTGCAGGCGTTGGTCAACTTGAAGAAATTGACGAAGAAGGCATGGAACCACAAGGTGATTCCCCGGGTCCTGCTCCTCGTCGTGGTAAAAGTAAAACTCCCGCACTTGATAGTTTTGGGCGAGATTTAACAGAACTTGCGAAAAAGAATGAACTTGATCCTGTCATTGGTCGCCATAAAGAAATTGAAAGACTTGTTCAAATTCTTTGCCGACGAACCAAGAACAACCCCGTTCTTCTTGGTGAAGCCGGTGTTGGTAAAACTGCAATTATTGAAGGACTCGCTCAACGAATAATTGAAGGCGAAGTTCCTGACCTTCTTCATGATCGAAGAGTGGTTGTACTTGACCTTGCAATGATGGTTGCTGGTACAAAATACCGCGGTCAGTTTGAAGAACGAATCAAAGCAGTGATGAACGAGGTGCGTCGAGCAAAGAATATACTTTTGTTCATTGACGAACTTCACACTCTCGTTGGTGCAGGTGGAGCCGAAGGAGCAATCGATGCTTCAAACGTTCTTAAGCCCGCGCTTTCTCGAGGTGAAATTCAGTGCATCGGCGCAACGACTTTTGATGAATACCGTAAGTACATTGAAAAAGATAATGCACTTGAACGACGATTCCAATCAATTGCCGTAAACCCACCAAACACACAAGACACCATTGAAATTCTTAAGGGATTACGTGAACGATATGAACAACATCACCGCGTAAAATTTACGAATGAGGCAATTCTTGCAGCAGTTGAATTATCCAACCGTTACATTTCTGATCGTGTTCAACCTGATAAATCTATTGATGTAATTGATGAGGCAGGTGCACGAGTACGTCTAAAATCAATGACAAAACCCCCTTCAATGGCTGACCTTGAAGAACAACTTGAATTACTCAAAGTGAAGAAAGACGAAGCGGTAAAAAATGCTGATTATGAAGCAGCTGCTTCGCTCCGCGATGAAGCCGAACAACTTCGCTCGAAGAAAGACGGATTGCAAAAAGAGTGGCGAGAACAAATGAATGAAATAACAAGCGAAGTTGATGATAACATCATTGCTGAAGTTGTTTCAAGCATGACAGGCGTTCCGTTAACCCGTCTTGAAGAAGCAGAGTCACAACGGCTTTTACAACTTGAAGATGAACTTCACAAAACTGTCATTAGCCAACATGATGGCATCACTCAAATCGCAAAAGCTATTCGCAAATCTCGAAGTGGATTGAAAGATCCAAATCGACCAATGGGCTCGTTCTTGTTTCTTGGTCCAACAGGTGTTGGCAAAACACTTCTTGCAAAAGCAATTGCTGAATTCATGTTTGGTGATTCTGATTCGCTCGTCTATCTTGATATGTCCGAATACATGGAAAAGCACACTGTCTCACGATTAGTAGGCGCTCCTCCCGGATATGTTGGGTATGAAGAGGGTGGACAACTCACTGAAAAAATCCGTCGCAAACCCTATGCTGTCGTCCTTTTCGACGAAGTTGAAAAGGCGCATGGCGACATCTTTAACATGTTGCTTCAGATTATGGAAGAAGGACGTTTAACCGACTCCTTTGGTCGACAAGTTGATTTCAGAAACACAATTGTAATTTTAACTTCAAACATCGGCTCTGATCTTATCAAGGGTGGGCAATCCTTCGGATTCGGTAAACGTGAAGAGGTCATGGACTATGATAAATTGAAGAAACAACTTCTCAGTGAGACTGAAAAGTTCTTCCGACCAGAATTCATCAATCGACTTGACGATGTTGTAGTCTTTCAACCTTTATCAAAAGATGATCTTTACTCCATCATCGATATTGAACTTGCAAAAATCATGAAGCGATTGGAAGCCAAGGGTATCACAATGGAACTTGATCAAGCGGCACAAGATTTCCTCATCGAAAAAGGGTACAACCCCGACTTTGGTGCAAGACCTCTCCGGCGTGCACTTGGTACTTATATCGAAGATCCACTTGCTGAATCATTGCTCGCGGGTGATTACTCCGAAGGACACCACGTGGAAATCACTCACAAAGAAGGTGATGAACACTTGTTCTTTTCTTCCAAAGAAAAGGAAGAAACAAGTGAACCAGAACCAGAACCATCTGGCGCAAGTAGCGACTAAGTTAAATTTAATAAGAAATCACCCTAAAACGGGCAATCAGCCACTGAAGTGAGCCGATTGCCTGTTTTTGGGTGGATTACTGTCAACGAAAGCGCATGTAGGAGTAATCGATCTGACATCCCCTGTACTTGTGATGGCGCATACAAGTCATCGCCGAGAATTGGATGCCCAATCTCGCGAAGATGAATACGTAGTTGATGCGATCGACCGGTAATGGGTCGCAACTCGATTCGAGCTCTATCCCCTTTCTGTTCCACCAAACTCCAGTGTGTTTGTGATGGCTTGCCCTGTTCAAAATCAACACACTGCATTGGGGGATTATCCATATCTTTTCGTATTGGAAGATCGATAGTCCCACTTTGTTCCTCAAAATGACCGCACACTTCCGCGATATATGTCTTTTCTACTTCACGATCTTGGAATTGGCGGCTTAACTCACGGTGAGTATCCGCATCTCTTGCCATAACAAGAACTCCTGAGGTATCCATATCCAATCGATGCACAATCCGAGCCCCTTCAATCGCTGAAGCAACCCGAACAGCCAAACAATCTATTTTGTCGAGCCCAATACCCTTCACACTCAGTAAACCAGATGGTTTACTGACCGTCACTAGGTAATCATCATGGTATAACACTTGTACACCGTGCGGTACATGGTCTGGTGGCGTATGATGTGCGGTTCGATTACTCAAGGAGATTACCAATGATAGTACATTGTATGCCACTACTTCTCACCCTTGCTGGTATTACCACCTCACCCCTTCATCCTGATGAAGCGAGCGCTATTGGGGAGCCAGTATTGTTAACAGATCCAACCTTTTTCCTTAAAGCGGGCGAATCTTATTTTGATCCAGATACAAAGCGGGTCATTTTCCAGGCCATTGAACATCCAAAAGAGGGGCAAGAACCGGATGATGATTATGGAATGTATCTTGGAGATTTGACTTTCAACAACGATGGCGCAATCACCGGCTTAAATAACATTACGCGTTTGAGTAATGAGGGTTCTGCCAACACATGTGGCTGGTTCCACCCTGAAGATGATTCGCTTGTGATGTACGCAACAACCACAACCCCACTTGTCGACGGTGATATACCTGGCTATCAGCGAGGGACTGGGAGATATAGATGGGCGTTTCCTCCGAAAATGAACATCGTCTCTAAAAATCTCAAAGATAATTCTGTTACCCAAATTATCACTGATGATAAACATTATCTAGCAGAAGGGTCTTGGAGCCCAGATGCTAGGCATGTTGTGTACTGTTCACTTGCCTCTGGTGCGGGAGACATTTACATTACGGATCTTCAAACTGGAGAAAACAGACTCATTGTTGGAGATGAAGGATATGACGGAGGACCTTTCTTTTCACCTGATGGAAAACGTATTGTCTATCGATCTGACAGAAGAGGAAATGATTTACTGCAACTCTATGTTTCTGAACTTAGTTTCGATGAGAACGGGTCTATCGTAGGAATCGAAAAAGAATACCAGCTGACTGATAATGAACATGTAAACTGGGGACCATTTTGGCATCCGAACAACCGGTTTATTATTTATGCAACAAGTGAAGTGAGTCATCGAAATTACGAACTATTCGTTTGCGATGCAGATAGTGGTAAAGCTGATGGAACCACTCGCTATGGAATTCGTCGAAGACGTATAACACATGCCGATGGATTTGATGGTCTGCCAGTATTTGATACTTCTGGCAAATGGCTCATGTGGACGAGCAAGAGAGAAACCGGAACAAGCCAACTTTGGGTTGCTCCATTTTTGTTTGAACTTGATGCGGGGCCAGCTGTCATGGGACATTAATGTCACTTCAAAGGAACATTCTAATAACAACGTTTTTACTTACTGGATGTGGAACCCAAACTACCGAGTATCGCACAAGCCCTAGTTGGCAAACAGCGCTGTCAGGTGGGAACAGTGTGGACCATGTCCGAGATGATGGGACAGTTGTAAAATTTAACTCCTCAAACGAATCATCAAGCCATACCATTAAAGAATATTTAAACACCATTGAGTTACAAGAAAAAGATGAGATAACCGGAGAATTAACAGTAAGATCCATTCTTCCAGAGCACGTGCTCAATCACACTTTAACTTGTTTAAGGGATCGTAATTGGGATGTCTTGTACGAACAAATCATCAGTGCAAAATCTCGCCAATATTATTCACAACTCGAAAATGGTCGCGAAGAATTCGACATGTTTTTTATAACTAATCGCCGAGAGCTTGCTAGAACTCTTCAACGAATTCATGGGGGAAAGGGCTTTGGAGATATGGTTGCTTCAGAAAATGGGAACACAATTATCTATGAATTGTCTGCAAGGGTTGCGAGTGGTTACAAATTCAAAGCAGTTACCTTTGTCAGAGAAGATCAGTTTCTAAAACTTGACTCCATTCGGTAATTTAGATGTCGTGCGATGCTCGAAAGAGGGTTAAACATGCTGTATGACCGTGTAAAAACGATCGCCCACCAATTGGGCCAATTTCTCCCGCCGCAAAAAACCCTGCAATTGGAATTTTCCCTATTCGATTTCGAATAATCGTAAGGTCGTGGTCATCTTCGTGAAACAAACTTCTCCCCCTTCCGTTACATGTCACGAGGATGCCTGCAAGTGGTTGTTCATCAAGTTGTTGAGAGTCAAGTAAAAGCTGTAAATCTTCTACAGCAGTTTGAGCATCACGAACGTGAAACTGTACTGTTTTTCCAAGTCTGTAAAACTCACCTGCAGCAATTCCCTTTCGTTTTCTGTCAATACCGAGAATAGACCTAACCAAGAAGTCTCCACGACCAAAATGGTCTTTGTGTTCATCGATAACACCTCCAAGCAATAGGCCGCCCTCGAGCAACTCTCTTTCGTGCTGGGTTGCGTTCTTGGCGAGTTCGTGCAGAACGTACAGAGCGGGCTTACCACCAAGCTCAAGCACAACGTTGCCTTCAACCTTTGTAACCCGGTGATGTTCACCAATTGGCCTGCACCCTTGACTCACAACACATTCAATGTCAATTGGCCCAGAAATGGTGATTCCTATTCCACCACTACGCATTCCTTGATTATCTAAAAACAGTCTATTGTGTGTTGCCTGTGATGCACCAGATGCCATTCCACCAATAATCGGAAGAGCCCTGCCGTCTCCCCTGCTGTTGACAAGTGCTGGTAGCAATCTTGTAATCGGAGTCGAAAACGGGTCAGCAAAGAAAAACACTGCCTTTGTATCATCCTGCAAACCTATCCAATCAGGAATTTCATCTGGGCGAGAGATAGGCACAGGTTTTTTCGGACTCGTTGTCCAAGGTGTAATCGTCACCCCTGGCATGTGCATTGCTATTGCTGATAACCCAGAAACACCCTCGAGTTCTAAATCACATCCAACCACAGACTCTGCTGTTACACCGACAATCGTCTTAGGGGCGAGTGTTGTCCTTATATCTGCAACTGCTTCTGCAAAAGATTCTCGATGATGAAAGCTCGCAAATACAAGCACAAGGTCGGATGGTCCGGCCATTGCTTTTTCTAGCAAGGCTGCTACCTCGATAGCTGCGGTGCGGGTATCAAGGTGCTCACTAATTGCTGCAGCACTACGCAACGGTTTTACACTATCGCTACCATTGCATTTACTGCAATTCGAGTTCTGCTAAGTAGTTCGTCAGCATCTGGAATAGTCATAACAAGAGGTAGCCGGAAACGTACCGAACGTGTTCCACAAGGCAATGCTATTACCAACGCATCCATGAATGCGCTTAACATTTTCGCTCGATGTTCTGGTGTTTGGAGAGTAAAGGCAATCAAAGAGCCCTTTCCTCGAACACTATCAAACACTCCTGACTCCGTTGCTATTTCGCGTAAACCGGAGACCACATATTCACCAACAGTTGTTACAAGGTCAGCGATATTATCGCGTTCAATTATGTTAATAAATTGCATGCAACGAACCATATCAACCAAATTGCCACCCCACGTTGAGTTAATTCGGCTAGATTTATGAAACACATTGTCTGCAACTTCGTCAACTCGTTCGCTCGCATAAATACCACACGTTTGTGTTTTTTTTCCAAAGCACACCACGTCTGGTCGAACCGTTGTGTGTTGCCAGAACCATGGTTTTCCAGAACCATAAAAACCTGTTTGAACTTCATCAAAAATTAATAATGCTTCTCTTTCATTTGCGTATGTCCGAAGTTTTTCTAGGAACTCGTTACGAAAATGATTGTCGCCACCCTCGCCCTGCATTGGCTCAATAATAATTGCTGCAATGCGGTTTGAGTGTTCTTCAAATGCACATTCAATTTCAGCACATGCTTGTGCTTCAGCAGCTTCAATATCGTTGCAAATATTTCCCTCGAGATCAAACTCGCAAAATGGGTTCGTCACTCGTGGCCAATTAAATTTTGGAAAAAGCCCAACCTTGTCTAGAAGTGTGTTTGTTAAACTCATGGTGTACCCGCTTCGACCATGGAATGCCTGCTTAAAATGCAAAATCACGAGGTCGTTTACATCATCATGGAAATTTGTTCTTCCAAGTTTTCGTGCTTTCCAGTCAAAGGCGGTTTTTAATGCGTTTTCAACTGCAAGTGCTCCACCTGAAACCCAAAAATGGTGTGGGAAACCTTCTGGGGTTACCCTTGAACCAAAGGCATCAACAAATTCAGCAAGTTCGGTTGTATACAAATCAGAATTCGCAATCTTGTTGCGTGATGCTTTTAATATTTCTTCACTAAATTTATCTTCCATTAACTCGGGGTGATTAAAGCCAAGTGGGCATGATGCAAAACATGTAAATGCATCTAGGTAATCGTTACCACTCACCGAATCATGAATCCATACGGTATGTGATTTGTCAAGATCCACTACAAAGTTGTAGCCATCGACAAGCTGATATTTACTAAGAACGGAATGTACGTCTTTGGGTGGTATGGTCATGCGAGTTGCCTTTCTAATAATTGATTCATGATACCAAGACTTCTGCTCATAGAAAGATGCCCACATTCATGTTAAACCGCGTTCAATTTCTATAAAACAACAATTTTGTTGCCAGAAAACGAAGTTTTTGCACTAGAAATTGAAACTGTGCCCATTTGAACTTGACGGGTGGGCGTAAAACAAAGAAACTGTGCTTTCATTGAATGGGCTATTTGTTGCCCAACGGTCTGTACCGCCTTCAGCCACAAAGCTGAATGCGATTATTGGAGAAATTCCCCATGGCTATTCGTAGCGGCGCTGGTACTGGTGTCATAGTTTCCTTAGTTGTTTTTGTCTTGGCAACCGTGTTCCTACTTGTCTTAAGCATTGTTTTTTATGCTAACAATCGAGAGCAGGTGGACTCTGTAACCCAAGCAGAGGATTCACTTAAAGTCTTTGCTCGCACCTCGGAGCGTGGTAATGATTCTGTTCAGACAATTGTATCCCTTGCAGAAGATTCTAATCAGTCTGTCGTTGGATATCTAAATGATCAGATCGAACAACGGAATATATTACTCACGGGAAATCCATCCGAAACCATCGAACAAATTAACGCGGATTTTTCAAAAATAGTTTCTTCAAGTAGCCCACTTGCCATAACTGTGTCTAGTTTGCAAAGCCAAATAAAATCACGACAACAAGAATTAGATGCTCGAGTTGAAGAATTAGCGAGTGCTCATGAATCAATCCAGTCACTGCAAGACCAACTTGAACAACAAACTCAAAGTCAAGAAGCAGAAGTTCAACTCGTAAAGGACCAGTGGAAAGAGGTACAAGATGGTTCAATTGAATTAAGCGCACAATCCGATGATTTGTTTGATAGCAGAGATGAAAGACTCGATTCGGTTAGGGAGGAATATGTAAATCGAATTGAAGATTTAGAAGAGTCTGTTGATGAATTGCGTTCAGAAAAGGCTCAACTTATAAGTACAATTGATGATTTGCGCAGCAAGGTTAATTCAAGCCGCATGAATTCAATTGATCCATCCCTCTTGATTGACGGCACAGTTCTTGAAGTTGGTTCCGGAAACGAAATCTTTATTGATCGAGGAGAAAAAGATCATATCGTTCTAGGGATGAAGTTTGATGTATATGATGGAGCATCTCAACTTCTAACAGATGAAAACAATACGCTACCTCGTGGAAAAGCGTCCATTGAAATCGTAAAAGTTGGGGCAACTACTTCTACAGCAAAAATAACAAGATCAACTCCAAGCCAGCCAATCGTTCGAAACAACATCATTGTAAACCCCGTGTATGACCCTAATTACAAGTTCTCATTTATCGTTCACGGCTTCTTTGATGTCGATGGAGATGGCAAACCAGAACCAAACAATTCTTTTATCAAAGATCAAATATTGCGTTGGGGTGGACTTGTTATTGATGATGATGGAATAATTCCCGGAGACCTAGATTTCTTAGTGCTAGGCGTTTCTCCTAGAAAACCTACACACGAACCGGGAAGAGGTGCCTCGCATGCAATGATGGATGCGTATGCCGAACAACAAAAAGCTTATGAAGATTATGAATCCCTTTACGAACAAGCAAAAGCTGCTCAAGTTCCTATTTTGACTGCAAACCGTTTGGATGTGGTCACGGGACAACACAAAAGATAATCTATTCAGATCGCTACTCGTCACGAGATGGCACAACAGCAATCCAACCTTATATCTTGGTCGCAGTATCTCCCTCTTAGAGCACTGGCCGTTCTTATTGGCTGTGTACCAATAGATATTAATATGCAATCAAGCAAAGTAATCGGGGACTTGTTTTTTCGCCTTAGCAAAAAAAGAAGACACAGGGCGATTGAAAATATTAGCACAAGTTTTCCAGAACTCACGCATGAAGAAGCTCGAGCGCTTGCAAGGAAATCCATGGAACATTTGTTCCAATTATTTGTTGCTGAAGGCGTACAAATGCCCTCGCTTATCACCCCAACATCGTGGCACAAATACATTGAGTTTAAAAATGTAGAACAAATTACTGCTCGACTCACACAAAATAAACCTACGATTTTTATTACTGGGCATTGTGGTAATTGGGAGTTGCTCGGATACGCTCTGTCTGTTCTGGGATATCCAATCGCTGCATTAGCCAGACCTCTTGACAATCCACTCATAAATAATTGGGTTTTGAGCATCAGAGAGAGGTTTGGTCTACAGATTGTCACAAAATTCGGAGGCGTCTCGGTACTTCAAGAACTAATCAAACAAAACAAAAGTGTTGGATTTATTGCTGATCAAAACGCTGGGGACAGGGGGATGTTTGTACCGTTCTTTGGACGACTTGCCTCAACATACAAGTCTATTGGTCTGCTCGCTATGAAGTACGAGTTACCAATCGCTGCGGTGCATGCAAAACGGATCGATGGGCGATTTAAGTATGAAATTTCAGTAACAGACTTTATTGAACCAGATGATTGGAACAACCAACCAGACCCCCTGTATTACATCACAGCTCGTTACAACAAAGCGATTGAACAGATGGTTATTAACGCTCCAGAACAATATCTTTGGCTACATAGGAGGTGGAAAAGTAGACCAAAATTTGAAACTAATAACCTTCCAATGCCCAAAAAACTCATACAGCAAATCGAATCTTTGCCATGGATGACGAATCAAGAGGTCGCCAATCTCACTGAGTGCTACAATTTGTCCTAACCATGCAACGATTAGACGGTTATTCCATTTTGATTGTCGACGATGATATTGACATTCTTGAGTCATTTGAACTTGCCATGCGCGCAGAAGGTGCAAAAACCGCAAAAGCAACTGACGGAACCGAAGCCATCTCTCGTTCTTATGAAGAAATGCCTGATGCCATTATTTTAGACATGATGCTTCCCAAGCGGTCAGGATTTCTCGTTCTTGAAGAACTTCAAAACATGGATTCTCCACCCATGGTTATCATGGTGACTGCAAATGAAGGTAAACGACACATGGCATATGCAAAATCATTAGGTGTTGCTGCATACCTTATGAAGCCGGTTAGTCTCGATCGTTTAATTGAAACGGTATCTTCTGTACTTAAAGATTCGAGCAAAATTTCATGAGTAAACAATTCGTTATTCAGTCTCGTACCGGGAATGACGATGGCACCAGGGTCCCTCTTGGAAATCGTCAAGAAATTGTAGATTCACTCGGAAAGTTTAATACTGCTGCCGAGATCCCTGGTGGAAATGTGCTTTGGGGTCCAGGTATTAGAATTGAACTTCCACCAGACGAAGGTGAAATTCAACAAATGCTGCTATTCATCGTTGAGGATGAGATTGCTTGGCTACCGATTGTTCGACTTGCTAAACAATTTGACTGGTCTGTCATGGATATTGAAACAGGACGGGAACTTCAGCCGTAACCTATCGCTCCATTGTGCTAAGTGCAAGGAGCACTTCTTGCATCGGAGCGTCAAACCTTTGTGGACCGTGATTAAAACATACATACTCCACACCTTGCCCTGCCAAAGCCATTACGTACATTGATGCCGCATTCGTAGGTAGACCAAGGATTCGGAATTCTTCGTCATTTTCAAATAGTGCACTAGCAGTTTGAACTGCGAGCTCATAATTTGTAAATACCATTGCCGTAGGTGCATCTTGTTCAAAAACAATCCAAGGAATTGGACATTTTTTACGCCCACATTGCACAAAATATATAGTTGGCATTGCATTGATGTAATCCCAAACAAGTTGCCTCGCTTGCTGCGTTCTAGTGCGTGAGAAGTGCTGTACCGTTTGATTAAAAGTTTTGTTGTGTATCTTGACCATCTAGGGCTCCTGCCGTTTGTCTCGCTAACCATCCAAGCCAACGTTCTTTTGAAACAACTCAAAAGAAAACCCCGAACCCCCGAACCCCCGAACCCCCGAACCCCGAACCCCGAGCCACCGAACTCTCACACCGAAGTCCAAGACCCAACCATTCAATCTAGTTACGCTCGTACAATCAATACGAAAGTGGATTTCTTTCGGTTCTAAGACGTTTTTTGTTTTTTTGCTGAGCGCGTTATTCCACAGGCACTGTCATTAGACGCTTCTTCCGCCTATCGATGGATGGTTGGCAAGCAAGCAACGCTCTTGTGTATTCATTCTTGGGCTCATGCAGTACCTGATGAGCATTACCGGATTCAACAAGATTGCCAGACCTCATCACGGAAATATCATCCGCTATTGACCCAACTAATCTCAAATCATGCGTGATAAATAGCATGCTCATCTCGCGACGTTGTTTTGCTTCAAAAAGTAGTTTCATTATTTGCCTAGATGTTGTTGCATCTAGTGCTGTTGTTGGCTCATCGGCAATTAGAAGTGAAGGAGTGTTTGCTAACGCCATGGCAATCATGGCTCGCTGTCGCATCCCTCCTGAGAATTCATGCGGATACGAGTGAATGCGATCCCCCGCTATCCCAACTTCGTGCAACATCTGTGTAGATTTGTTTCTTATACCTTTACGAGAGATGTGTTGATGCAATCGAATAACTTCTTCTATTTGCTCTCCTATGGTAAACACTGGGTTTAAGGAAGTCATCGGTTCTTGAAATATCATCGAAATTTTCTTCCCTCGAATTAAACGTAACTTTTGTTCCGTCAACGAAAGGAGCTGGTTGTTTTCAAATTTAATAGTACCTGTAACTGTTGCAGTTTTTGGTAGTAGTCCAAGGACAGACATCGCAGTCACACTTTTTCCGCTACCAGACTCACCAACAATTGCTGTTGTCTTTCCTTTTTTTACTTGAATACAAATAGTATTCACAGCACGCTTACCGCTGAATGAAACACTTACGTCTTTAATATTTAGGTGCGTGTCTGTCATGAGTTCACCATAGTTGCTGGGTCAACCCTGCGAAGAAGTCGTTGCCCAACCCAATTCATCACAACGAGCGTTGTCGCAATACAAAGACAGGGCCAAAGCAAAAGCCACCATCGGGAATGAACTGGGTTTAATTGACTTAAACCGTCTGACGCTAAATTGCCCCAACTTGGTAACGGTTCTCTTATTCCTATTCCTAGAAAACTTAAAAAGGCTTCAGAAAGAATTGCTGTTGGTACAGTTAATGTTGCATACACAACGATCGTCGCCAATAGTGGTGGAAGAAGATGGTGTGTAAATGTGCGAACAGGTCCAACTCCAGTCACCCTACATGCTTCCATGGATGGGCGGGCTTTGAGACTACGTACCTGTCCACGAATTACCCTCGACACCGTCAACCAACTCACCATGCCTATCGCTGTAAGAAGGCCAACAACTTGTACAATTTCTTTGGTAGAGTGAGAAATGTTTTGGTTTTGACTCACAATACTATTCGCCGCAACAGTGATAAGGACTACGAGCATTATTGAAGGTAACCCGTACAAAACATCAACCATCCTCATCATGATTGCATCTACCGTTCCTCCACGGAGACCTGCTATTGTTCCCCATATTGTTCCCACAAACACTGCAATACAAGCCGCAACCAATCCCACCGCAATGCTTATTGCACCACCCACGACACATCTTGATAACACATCTCTTCCTAGTTGATCTGTCCCGAACCATGAATACCATTCCCCACCTTTTTTAAGAGTTATTACTTGGTTCTCTTGACTTTCAGAATGAATCCACCACGACGGAGGAAGCAACGCCGCTTGCACATTTGTTCGTTCAAAACGACGACCATTTACTGATTCTGAACTTGCCCACAAAAAAAGAATGATGTAGAACATGGCAAATGCAATGCAAATCACTTTTATATTCGCAATAGTCCTGATACTCTTTTTCACCATTGTGTACATGGTAGAAAGATTGAGTAAACATGGTTTGTTAGACGTAAAAGACCCAGAAGTTTGGTGGTAATTGCACCACCGAAATCATAAAACCCAAAGTTCAATCCACCGGTGATGGCTTTTCACTAGGTTCATCCGAAACAACCTGCAAAAGTTGCTCGAGTCGCTCGCCAACCATTTCATCAAAACGGTTTGATGTGTCCTCAAGTCTCGTTCGAAGCCCAACAAGATGCTGCTCCAAACGTTCAATATAGAGTGTTTGAGCACGAATCGACATCGCTGTTCTGACACGAATAAGCCCCTCTAACTCTGCAATTTTTGCTAGTATCAATGGGTCTGTTTGGTCTTGCCCACGGATTGCTTCGGCAATTTGATAAATTTCGGCATCAGTCTTTAACTCAGTCACCTTCACCTCATACAATTCTGGATCCGATTCACGAAGGTGAATAAGCGATCCCAGTCGCCGACCCTGCTTCCGTACAATTGTGTTAAATGCTTCTGGATCTTTCTCGCACATCGACATGAGTTGAGTAGCGAGTTCTGGATCTATTTCCTTCGCAACTGCCATTATGTGTTCCACCATATTCGCTGGAATTGGTGAATTGGGTGGAAATGGTTTTCTCCACTCCATGTTTTTGTTTTTTCGATCTGGACGCACTCTGCCATTTTGCTGTGGTTTTTTCTTTTCCACATCCATCAATTGTTCGTGTGTTGGTTTCAAAAATCCCATCAAATGAGTGGTTGAACACGACAAGTTACAACTTGATTGTGAACTAGGCGAGCTCATCCCAAGCATCATGAGCAATACAAATAATAAGCAAATGGTTGTTGTACGTTTCATTTTTGTAATCTCCGTCCGTGTAACCGCAAGTTTATATGTTTCATCATCTTATTCTGAGAGCAAGCCATATTGCCACAATTCGATGTCATTGCGTAGACCGTTCAGGCTCTCGGCAACATCAACAAATGCAAGTTCTCGAGAATCAGCAAGATACGCAAATTCGCTGAGATTTAAATCTTCAAGAAGCAACTCCTCGTCTTCAACACTCAACACCGCGTTAATCGCAACAAGGGGTTGTTGAGAATATTGGTCTAATGGCTGTGAGCCGAATCGAATTGCGACAAGAACAGCGAATAGTACACAGGCTGCGAGAGCTAATTGGCGCCATGCTACAGAGCGACCGATTCGTGCGATGACGACTGGGTGAACGTTGTGAAGTTGAGAGACTGAAGCGTCAAACACACGTGAAGCGAGCCCTGCTGGCACATCTACCGAGAATGCCATATCAAGACGTTGTTCCAATGTTTTTGCGCTCGATTCAAGAAGGTATTCCCGCGATGCATGAGCAACTCGATCAGCGAGACCTTCAGGCGTTTGTGTCACCAAAGCTTCTGCGAGAAGTGCATCGATATGCCGATCTTCTGCAGTCATTTCTTGTTCAAATTGTTGTTCTTCGTAATTCATAACTTGCTCATATTCAACGATCTTCCTCACAATCGATTGCTCTTTTTTGTCCACTGTTTTGAAGATAATTTTCACTATCCATCAAACTTTTTAACTTTTTCAATGCACGGTGCTGACGTGCCAATACCGTCCCTAGTGGTTCTCCAATGGCTTCTGCAATCTGCTTATAGCTCATTCCAGCCGAATGACGCATATGTATGATGTCCTGATCAGAACTCGATAGTTGGCAGACAGCGGCTCTGAGCCGCTGTATTTGGGTAGCAAGTTCCTCGTCGTCATGAACGTCCGATAGCCCTCTGGAGAGCACTCCGATCATCTCATTCTCCATTGGGACTGCTTGGCGCTTCCTGCGACGCATCTCGTCACGAAGTCGATTCATAGCGATTCTAAAGAGCCACGCTTCAAATTTGCCTGTTTCTTCATAGGTGGGTAATTTTTGGGCAATGGTACAAAAGGTCGATTGCGTGATTTCCTCAGAAAGTTCTTCATTTCCACACTTTGACCGAATTAGAGCAAAAACCCGATGTGCATAGGCGTCTACGATATATCGCCATGCAAGTTCGTCACCGTTTGCTGCTGCAATGATGTTGTCGTGGAGTTCTTGTTTCTCTTGGGGATTAGTCATATCTCAGTCTTGTTACCACCTGAACGTAGGTCAACGATGGAAAACCTACCAGATTGCAGGCATTCATAGGGTACTTTCATCGGCAACATTCGTACAATCTACCCCTACCAATGGATTCAATCATCACATTTGCCCAAGATTGGTATGGAATTACGCTTATCCTCGGAGTCGCCATGCTCATTTTCGGGGGGCACATGCTTGTAGAAGGTAGTGTTGCAATTGCGACCCGCCTTGGTATCAGTAAACTCGTCATCGGGCTTACTATTGTTGCCTTTAGCACAAGCTCTCCCGAACTTGCTCTCAATGTGGTTGCCTCCATCAATAACCATGGTGAACTGTGCCTTGGTAATATTTTTGGTTCTAACATTGCAAACATCGGGCTTGTACTTGGCATCGGAGCACTCATTTGCAAACTTCCAGTGACAGGCCGCATTATCAAAGTCGAATTCCCCTGGCTCATAGTTGCAACCGTTGTTGTAGGAGGTGCAACTCTGTTCGGGGTACTTAACTCTTACTGGGCAATTGGGTTTCTCTGTTTGTTCACCGTTTTGATGTGGACATGGTTTCGAATTGGAAAGGAAGAAGAGTCACAACTTGCTTCGCAAAGCGAGGAGGCCATCCCAGAAGTGCATTGCTCTTCGATTGGCGCATGGGCAATGCTTTTGGTTGGCTTACTATTATTAGGTTTTGGTGGAAAGGCGACAGAGGTTGGAGCAGTCACAGGTGCACTCGCACTTGGCATGAGTAAAATTGTCGTTGGCGGTACAGTTGTTGCAATTGCAACAAGTTTGCCAGAAGTTGTTACAACAATTATTGCTGCTAAGAAGAATCACCCAGACCTTGCTGTTGGTAATGTCGTGGGGTCAAACATTTTTAATATTTTGTTTGTGCTTCCAATTACTATGCTCGTTAAACCAATCACAGTGCCAAGCGACGCGTGGATGTATGTTGTCATCATGGTCGGAATCACCTTGTTAGCTTGGGTCCTTACTATGGACCAGAGAATCAAGCCAAAAGAAGGTGGAATCCTTCTAGCGCTGTATATTTCGTTCTTGGTTTGGGTTACCTTCGTGGCAGTTTCGTAGAGTACTTAAATCGCAAGGTCATCAAAGTTGTCATTTGAAAAAGGGTCGTCCGATCCTTGTGGCAATACTGTGGCAAATCCAGCGCCTTCGGTCGGTGTTGCGTTTGTCCAATCATAGAAACGTGTACAGGTATTATCCCAAGTCAACTTCACCGTCGCTGTCGGGCCATTTCTTTGTTTTGCAATAATTAGTTCTGCAAGGGAATGTTTGTCTTCGTTTGCTTCCATCCACGAAGGATCGCTCTGGTGGTAATACGATTCACGGTGGAGCATTGCAACTACATCTGCATCTTGTTCAATCGAACCAGACTCTCTCAAATCGCTCATCCGAGGTCGGTGTCCCTCGCGTTGTTCCGCTGCTCTGTTCAATTGACTTAGACAAACAACAGGGACTTCAAGCTCACGAGCTAGCGCCTTGATGCTTCGACTAATGTCACTCACTTCTTGTTGTCTTGACTCGGCACGTTTTCCACTTGTCATCAATTGCAGGTAGTCAACCAATATGACACCAACATTCTCTGATTGTTTTAAGCGCCTTGCTTTTGCTCGAAGTTGTGTAATTGTTAAACTTGGGGTGTCGTCAATAAAAAGTGGTTTGCCCATCAAGTCATTCGTTGCTTGAATAATTGCTTCCATGTCACGGTCGCTCAACATGTTTCTTCGAATTTTATGACCCGAGACAGATGCTCTTGAACTTAACAATCGTTGCACGAGTTGTTGGCGACTCATTTCAAGACTAAAGAACGCCACAGGTGTCCCTCGCATCACAATATTTTCTGCAATGTTTAATGCTAGAGCAGTTTTACCCATCGATGGTCGTGCAGCAACAATAACCATTTCGCCAGTTTGCAAACCACTTGTAATTTCATCAAGACTTGGATAGCCAGTTCCTACACCAGTAATTATTCTTCCATCGTTTGCTTCAAGTTGTTCGATTGCCAAATTGAGTAACTCGTCAAGTTTCTCAGCATGACGAGATTCAGATTGCTGAGCAATGCTGAAAATACGTCGTTCAGCTTCACCCAATATGTCTTCTGGATTCTCGGGATTGCTGTATGCATCGTGTAATATTTCACCAGCTGCCGCAATCAATTGACGCACAACTGATTTTTCTTTTACTAAGCGGGCGTAATGAGAAGCACTTGCAGCACTCGGAACTGCTGCTGCGATATTGACAAGATAATCCTCGCCGCCGACAGCATTTAGCAGATTTCTATCCTCAAGAAGTTGCTTGAGATGAACATAGTCAACGGTTTTCAGAGAGCCGTTGTTGAGTTCGGTCATAATGTCATAAATTGAACCATTTGCCTTCTTAAAGAAGTCGTCCCCACTATTAAGAATAAGCTGTACATCGTTAAGCACACTTGGGTCAATAATAATTGAGCCCAAGAGACTTTCTTCCGCTTCAACTGAGTGTGGCGGTAATGCGTCGACCAAACGATTAATCGCCTGAGACTTTGCGCCTTGCTGAAGATTTTGTGTTTGTTTTTGCTCTTTGCTCATCCTTGAGCATTACCTTACATTAAATTGCATACAAGAATGGAGAAACGACAAGTCATCCACCGAGGTTGTGCACCCCTTTTGAAAAAAACTAAGTGACCTTACGCTGTAGCAAACTCTTTTGAAGGAGTTTCAACAACAGGTGTTTCGACAATCGGTGTTTCTTCTCGATTCACAAGTTTACTATCTACAGCTTCTTTCATTAAACGGCCGACCTTAAATTTAACTGTTCTTCGGGCAGGTACTGGAACGCGTTCAAGTGTTCGTGGGTTTTGAGCCATACGCGGAGCGCGTTCCCTAATTTCAAAAACACCAAAGTCCCGGAACTCAAGACGATTCCCCTCACCAAGTTCTGTTATTACACCATCAAGAAATGCTTGAACGATTGAGCGAACATCGTTTCTTTTATATTTTGTTTCATCCGCAATTCGATCTATCAAGTCTTTCTTGGTGGTCGTTGTCATAGTCAAAACTTTCTGTTCCTAAGAACTAGTCTCGGAGATTGACACTATAAGCTGGTTCTACCTCCAGCACGTGCCTCTCTGCTTCTCTCAGTCTGTTGCAAAGACAATCATCGTGAAATGTCCGTTTTGAACTCGACATCTATACCACGTGAAGACTCTCAATTTTTGCAAGTAAAACTCTCCATTTCTACTCCATTTAAGACACTTCTTCAAATGCCAACACCATTAACGTATGTGCTACCCTTCAGTATGGCGTTTTCCTCTCTGCTCGTCAAGAACCTTTTTCAAACTCTGGGTGTTCGTTTTATTTTTATTTTCAAAATCTAAATTTCAAAATCAATATGTCACAATATTTCCATGTGACCCAAGCATACTTATGATTGCCATCTTTTTAATTAAAAAACCCTTTTTGAAGCGAGTTATTGGTGGTTCAAGTAAAATTATCTTTGATTTTAGTTGGTTCTTACTCTATTAGAGGTATCATTCCCGCCCGACCATCTGGTCGATGATTGGATTATTGCCATGAATATTATTATTTGTGGGGCTGGAAAAACCGGTGCCCACGCAGCAGAAATTTTATCAGCCGATGGTGCAGATGTCACCGTCATCGACGAGAGCTTGCCGTTACTAGAGTCGCTCGCCGATTCACTAGACGTAGCTATTCTTGCTGGCCAACCATCGGCAGCAAAAGATTTAAAAGCAGCGGGTGTCGCAGACGCCGATGTCGTCATCGCAGTAACTGAAGATGACGAAGTCAATCTTCTCTGCGCATCAACAGCTTCATACATGGGCGCTGATAGAACCTTTGCAACAGTCACCCACAGTATGTACCTCAATAGAAATCCACTAGATTATTCGAAAATCTTTTCAATAGATAGTTTGATTTGTCCAGCGTACTCTGCTGCTCGAGCGATTGCATCACACTTGCGAAACCCTGCAGCGATGAAGGTTGAGCGATTTGTAGGGCATACAATTGAAGTGCAACAGTTCCAAGTGAGTAAAGGTGCTTCCGGAATTGGGCGTCGTTTGTCTGATGTAAAACTTCCTGGTGGAGCACGTCTTGCCGCTATTACTAGAAATGGTGACACATATTTACCAAGCGGGATAAGCACCGTCGATGAAGGGGATGAAGTATTACTCGTCGCAAACTCAGATGTATTTCACGATGCTCGCAGGGTGTTTAGAACAAAGGATGCCGGTAGACGAAGCGTTGTAATAATGGGTGGATCACCTGTCGCTGTCTGGCTTTGCAGGACACTGAAAAACCGTGGGTTCTCAATTCGCCTATTTGAAACCGAAACAGAAAGAGCAAACGAACTCGCTGAAAAACTCCCTTGGGTCACTGTCATTCAATCCGATCCAACAGATCCAAATGTTTTTACAGATGAGCATATTGAGAATGCTGACGCTTTTGTGGCACTCACAAATGATGAGCACAATATCCTCAGCTGTGCATGGGCAGCAGGTTTGGGTGTCAAAGAAACCTATCCAGTTGTCTCAAAGAAGGATTATGCACCTTTTGTCAAAGCAATGGGACTTACACATACGTTCAGCCCACGCGAGTTGGCTGTTGAAGAAATCAGGAAGAGATTAGCACGAAAGCAAATGACTAAGGTGGCATCCCTAGCTGGGGGTGATTTGGGTATCTTTCGTATCCGGGTTGGGAAAAACGCCCCCGTTGCACAAAAACCGCTTTCTGAATTATCGCTTATGCCAAACTGCATGGTCATCGTCCTTGAGCACGATGAACACCTTGGTGTTGTTCCAAATGCTAGCGAAGTACTCCAAGAGCGAGATGTGGTATTTGTTGTTGTCCACGGTGAATACGAGGATGAACTACGATCTTTGTTCGCAGTAACATAATTCAATGAACTACCGCTTGATTATTCATCAACTTGGCTTGCTCGTACTTGTGCTAAGCGCAGTACTGTTTGGCATTTGGCTATGGGCTGCAATCGCACTTGGCTTAAGTGGATTAGGAGTCTCCCCACTGCTCTGGTCAACTGGAATCGGCACCGTTCTTGGTTGTATTCTGTTTCTGGTTGGAAAGTCAGCCAAGAAACAATCTGGCACCGGATCAATGGGCCGAAGGGAAGCACTACTTCTTGTTTCATCAAGTTGGCTCCTTGGTGCCGTTGTTTCTTCGCTTCCATTTTTTATCTGGGGACGATACGAACAAGATGGAAGCCACCCTTTTCAATCTGTTATCAATTGTTTCTTTGAAGCAATGAGTGGTCTTACCACAACCGGTGCAACAATATTAACTGACATCTCAACCGTACCAGACCCATTACTTTTTTGGAGATCAATGATTCAGTGGCTTGGCGGCTTGGGCATAGTTGTACTCTTCGTGGCAGTGCTTCCTAGTTTAGGTGTAGGTGGTAAAAAACTGTTTAAGGTTGAGGCTCCCGGACCAGAGCCCGAGGGAGTTCGACCACACATACGCGAAACTGCAAGAATTCTTTGGGTTATTTACCTCTGCTTAACTATTGTTGAAATTGTTGCCTACAAGGTTGCGGGCATGCAATGGTTCGATGCAAGTTGCCACGCATTAACAACACTAGCAACCGGTGGGTTCAGCACACAAAATGCAAGCACTGGCGCTTTTGATTCTAGAACCATAAATATCATCACGATTGTTTTCATGGTTCTCGCTGGAGCAAACTTTGGTTTGTACTATGCAGCTGTAAAAGGAAAACTTCGAGTTGTTTGGACCGATCCTGAATTTCGTTTTTATATTTTCTTGCTAACCGCGGGTTCAGTGGTTGTCATTTTTTCTTTACTAGGAAGCGGGAAACCACTAATTACTACAACTGGAGCGATAGAACAAGCAACGACAGGTGAAGTTGTAACGCAAGGTATTTTCACTGTTGTCTCACAGCAGACAACGACTGGTTTCGCAACTGCAGATTATGACACATGGCCATTTGTTGCAAAAGGTGTCCTTCTAATGTTGATGTTTGTTGGAGGATGTGCTGGTTCAACTGGTGGCGGAATTAAAGTTATTCGTGTTTGGATTGCATTGAAAGTAATGCTTGCTGAATTAGAGCGAGCCTTTCGACCAAACGTTGTTCGACCACTTAAGGTTGGTAAAACTGCAATCGACCCCGAGCTAAAACTTGCGACGATTGCATATGTCCTAGGTGTCCTCGTTCTGTTTGGGATTGGTTCGGGAGCCATCATGCTGTTCGAGTCTGGAAACCCAGAGTGTAGTGTGACAACAGCAGCAACAGCATCAATTGCTACTATCTGCACTGTTGGTCCGGGACTTGCAAAAGTTGGAGCAATTGAAAACTATGCTTGGTTCAGTGATGCTTCAAAACTTTTTTTGTGTGTCTTAATGGCAATCGGTCGCCTTGAAGTTTTTGCCGTTCTTGTCCTATTCGTTCCACGATTCTGGCGAAGCACATGAATAAACAGTTTGTTTCAAGGTTTTTTGTATTTGCTGGTTGTGTTACGTTTGTGTTTGGGGTTTTTCAGATTACTTATTTTTTGGTCTCCGCTTTTTTCTTCATGCTTGCTGCGGGATTCAAATTCCCATTCCGCGAAGAGGAGGGATGGGAATGTTCCTGTGGATATGACCTTTCCTATCTGAACCCTAACTCCCCTAAATGCCCAGAGTGTGGGAAGGATGCAAAGTTAGAGTGGACTTCTTCGCATGGGGAGTATTCACGTTCAACAACAAAACGACTGCACTGGGCAGTCTTCCAATTCATACTTTCAGTTTTTGTTCTCACGGTGTACATCCTGTTCTGGATGTATCGGAACTCGCCGTAAACCGATATTACATTGGTTTATCTTCGACCGTAATATCGTAGATTGAGAGGAGTTTTTCTTTATCGAAAATCATTTCTTCCCGAGAAGTTCCAACAATCTCGTAACGAGGCGTAAGTTCAATCGCATCGCAAGGACACGCTTCTTCGCACATTCCGCAGAAGATACACTTTAATTCATCAATTTCAAATGAGAGCGGGCGCTTCTCGCGATCATCCCATGGTGCTTCTTCGGCAACAATTTCGATACAGTCCGCAGGGCACGCTGTTGAACACATAAAACACGCAACACAGCGTTCTCTACCTTGTTCATCACGATTCAGTCGATGCACCCCACGGAACAAAGAACGTTCTTGACCACCCTCAAGAACATCACGATCGTCGCGTTTTTGTTCTGGGTATTTTACAACCCAGACATTTTTCTTATTCGTTCCACCTCTACCCATATTGCCAAGGCAGTGCCGCATCGTCGTTCCAAGCCCGCGTAGTACCGCGGGAACAAAAAAGTAGTCCGATGCTGACATCGGCTTTGGTGTCACGTCAACAATGTAATCCTTGTTCATAGCCATAAGATTATACTGGGGACAGTCCCCAGGGGACTGTCCCCAAGAAAACCTTGGTTAAGAATCTATTACGGCTGGAAAAACCATTTTTTGGGGGGACTGTCCCCAGGGGACTGTCCCCCTAATTACAATGCCGAGATGGCGAAAGATGCACAAACAAAGCGGCTCTGGCGGCTATCGGCAATGGGATTCACATTTGTATCGATGATTATTGCCGGCGGGTTGCTCGGGTGGTTTCTTTCGTGGATCTTGGGGCAGTCAAGCAACGAGCGAACCTTCATAGTCTCGGGTGCCATATTTGGCATCATCTACGGCATGATTGATTTCATCCGAGACGCACTTCGGGCAGTCCGCGAGGATTCGCAATGAAATCGCCTGAAATATCACTCTCATTCAGGCGCATAGCCACTGCCCAGTGTGGAGCCACCATCGTTGCAGCCACGCTCTGGTGGCTCGGAGCAATCATAGGTGGCTTTGGGATGCAAAACGCAACCGCAGGAGCAACTCAGGCTGGCATCCTGCTAATCATCTCACTCATCATTTTGGCGCTCTTTTCACCAAGCAAAAAACGCCCAATAGCGACCGTTTCAACCCTCTGGTCAGCGACCTCGTTTATACGGTTCCTTGTTGCACTTGGGGGCTCTACTTTGCTATACTACTCGGCTCAATTTGGCCTTCGCTCATTGATGTTTTCGTTCCTTTTGACCGCTGTTTTTCTGTTAATAGCAGAGACCAAAACTCTCGCAAATTCACTCTCAGAATACAGTATTACAACTAACGATTAAGATCCCCTATGTTTCCTTTTTTAGCAAGCAACAACCCGATTCACCATATCCTCGATAAGCCAATTTCGGGGACTGAGCATATTACGTTCCTTGGGAAACCGGCTCTCACAATGCACATGGCGTCTCTTCTAATCGCCGCAACTGTTGCGTTCCTTGTATTGCGAATTGCTGCCAAAAAAATATCCATTGGACATGAATCACAGGGCACAGATCGTTACCTTACAAAAGGTCGACTCTCACAAATCATCGAGGTCATTACGTTATACATGCGTGATACCGTCATTAAACCAGTCCTTGGTCACGACACCAACAAGTTCCTCCCCTACCTACTCTCGTTGTTTTTCTTTATTTTGACTTGCAACATTCTGGGCATGATTCCATTTGCAGATATTCAATATGTAGTAGGCAACAAGGCATTTGGATTAAGCAGTGAATTCGACTGGGCAATCTTTGGCGGAACTGCCACGAGTAACCTTGCGGTAACTGCAGGGCTTGCAATAGTCTCGTTTTTCGTGATTCAAATGCACGCATTTAAATCCTTAGGTATCGGCGGTTGGGCACACCACTTAACTGGTGGCGCTCCTCTTTACCTACTTCCAATCATGCTCCCAATTGAATTTATGGGCATGTTCATTAAACCTGCAGCCCTAGCAATTCGGTTGTTTGCAAACATGGTCGCAGGTCACACGATGCTAGCCGTTCTTACGATGTTTGGCATGATTGCATTCCAAACAACACAGAACTGGTTAATGACTGGCTCGGTTGAAGCCGTCTCAACAGTTGCGGCTGTCTGCATTAGTTTCCTTGAATTGTTCGTCGCTTTCTTACAAGCGTTTATCTTTATGTTCCTCACTACGGTCTTCATTGGACAAATGTCGCATCATGGTGAGCATGAAGAACACGCCGAGCCAGCGACAAGTTAGTCTCAATATTGGCCTACGTGGGATAGGCCTTGAATGTTTTCTTTTCTGAAGTGTTCTCACGGCACTTGCAAACTAGTCACTTTTTGACGAACTGGATGAACTTATGAAAAAGCTTGTTGCTTTCACTGCTCTGGCCACACTTGGCCTCATGATATTTGATGTTGACACCGCTCAGGCGGCTGCTGAAGGATCCGAAGACGCCCTAGCACTTGCTAAAGCAAGCGCAAGTGGTCTGAAGGGTATCGGCGGCGGACTTGCTGCTGGTATCGGTGCTCTTGGCGCTGGCGTGGGTATTGGTCGAATCGGTGGTGGTGCTGTTGAATCAATCGCACGCCAACCAGAAATGGCTGGCTCAATTGGTACCAACATGATTATTACTGCTGCACTTGTTGAAGGCGTTGCCCTCTTTGCAGTTGTTGTTGGCCTGCTCGCAATCCTCTAAGTTTGGTTTTATGTTCGGCGGGCTAAATTGTTAGCTCGCCGAGATACCAAGCTTTCCCTATCGGAAGGAAAATCCCATGATGATCCCTTTCATTGCCTCTGATGCTGGTGGTTCGCCAACAGACGTACAGTTACTCACTCTCGGAACAACGATTGTTGTATTCGCAATCTTTTTCGTGCTCGCTGCGAAATTTGTATGGCCACATATCCTCAAGGGTCTCGATGAACGTGACCAAAAATTGCGTGATGACCTTGAAGCAGCAGAACAAGCCAGGGCACAAGCCAAGGCAGCTCTAGGGGAATACGAGGACGAACTTAAAAAGGCACGTACTGAAGCTGGCGAAATGATTGCAAAAGCAAGACAAGATGCCAAAGCCGCTGCCGAAGAACTTCGTTCGAATAACACACGTGAACTTGCTGAAATGAAAAGCGCTGCAACTGCAGATATTAGTGCTGCTAAGAAAGCGGCTATTGGCGAGTTGCACACTGAAGCGAGCAATTTGGCTGTTGCTATTGCAAGTCGAATTCTCGATAGAGAAATCTCAGCAACAGACCAAGAGACGTTACTTTCTGAATCCCTTGCTGAAATGGGACAAACAAAGTGACCTGCCAAACCGACGCACTTGCAACAGTTTACGCTAAAAGTTTGTTTGAACTTGCATCAGACGCTGGCGGCAACGACAAAATAGTCGAGATTGCAGACGAACTAGAGCAGGTCTGTGAACTTATGCGCCAAAGCAATGAGGTTCGCTTGTTCTTTGCTTCCCCGATTGTGGATGTTCCAAAACGCGGAGAAGCACTTTCCGCAATTTTTTCAAATCGAGTTACCGATTTAACACTCCGCTTCCTTCTTGTCCTGAACAACAAGGGGAGACTAAATCACCTTGAGTCCATCACAGCCTCTTTTGATTTGCTTGTTCAAGAGACATTTGGCAAAATCGAAGTTGATATTTTTACACCAACCGCTATTGACACGCAAGCAATCAACACAATCAAGGAAAAAGTGCATTCCATGCTCGGAAAAGAACCAATCATGCACCCATATGTTGACAGAGCAATGCTCGGCGGAATCAAACTACGCATCGGTGACCAACTCATTGACGGTTCCGTGCAAACAAAACTACGACGGCTCTCTGAAACTATTAAGAACAGTGGTGGCACTGCAATCAGAGAACAATTTGAAACGTATCTAGAAGATAACTAATTAGAAAAGCCCTTTTCGAAGGCGAGGAATATCGTGAAGATTAAAACAGACGAAATTACATCAGTCATCAAACAAGAAATTGAGCAGTTCTCAAGTGAACTTGAAATCTCTGAAGTCGGCCAAGTTGTAGAGGTTGGTGACGGCATTGCACGAATTTATGGTCTTTCTGGCTGCATGGCTGGTGAACTCCTTGAATTTGAAACACCACGAGGCACCGTCATGGGTCAGGCGATGAACTTGGAAGAAGACACTGTTGGTGCAATCATCTACGGCGACTATCTATCCGTAGAAGAAGGCAACACGGTAAAGACAACCAAACGACTTCTTGAAGTTCCAACAGGACCTGAAATGCTTGGCCGTGTGGTTGACCCGCTTGGTAACCCTGTTGATGGCGGACCTCCAATCAATGCTTCGGGTTCTTCGAAACTCGATATCGTTGCACCTGGAATCGCTGCTCGCCAACCAGTCGTTGAGCCAATGCAAACTGGCATTAAAGCGGTTGACTCTATGATTCCAATTGGCCGTGGCCAACGGGAACTCATCATCGGTGACCGAAAAACAGGTAAAACTGCGGTTGCAATCGACACGATTATCAACCAAAAACAATATTGGGGTACAGACGAAGCCGTTGTCTGTATCTACGTAGCGGTTGGTCAAAAAGACTCCACAGTCGCAGGCGTTATTGAAACACTAAAACAAAATGGTGCGATGGATTACACCATCGTCGTGGTCGCTGGATCATCCACTGCTGCCACACTTCAATACATTGCTCCTTATGCTGGTTGCGCCATGGGCGAGTACTTCATGTGGCAGGGTAAAAATGGCAAAACTCCAAAGCACGCCCTCTGCGTATACGACGACCTCTCCAAACAAGCTACTGCATATCGTCAATTATCACTTCTTCTTCGTCGTCCTCCTGGACGCGAAGCATTCCCTGGCGATGTGTTCTATCTACACAGCCGATTGCTTGAACGTGCAACGAAACTTTCTGATGCCAATGGTGGTGGATCACTGACCGCGCTTCCAATTATTGAAACTCAAGAAGGTGACGTTTCCGCTTACATTCCTACAAACGTAATTTCAATTACTGATGGGCAAATTTACTTGCAACCAGAATTGTTCGCTTCCGGTGTCCGCCCTGCGATTAACGTAGGTATTTCTGTAAGCCGCGTTGGTGGTAACGCTCAAATTAAAGCAATGAAAGAAGTCGCGGGTTCACTGAGACTTGACCTCGCTGCATACAGAGAACTTGAAGCATTCGCGCAACTTGGTACTGAACTTGATGCTGCAAGTCAACAACAACTTGATCGAGGCGCGCGTCTTGTTGAATTGCTCAAACAAGGTCAGTACACACCGTACATGGCGATCGATCAAGCAATTTCAATTTATGCTGCATCCAAGGGATTCCTTGATGATGTTGACCTAGAAAAAGTTCATGCATTTGAAGAAGGGCTTCTTGAATATATGAACACTTCTGCTAAATCCACTAAAGACAAACTTATTGAAGCAAAGTCATTCAAGGGTCTTGAAGACGATTTCAACACAGCCATTGGTGAGTTCAAAGCAACGTTCGTTGCATAGAAATCGATAATCTCACTTGAAAAAGCCCCCCATATATCAGGGGGCTTTTTTGTGTGAACAACTTAGTAGATGCAAACGTAATTTTGATGGTTAAAATGTCTCTTTTTAGCCGATTAAGAGAGGAATTATGAGTGAACTACAATCCCAACACCGTCTTATTCCAGCAGCCCTTGAAGCCGTCAGCACTGCCTGCGCCGTATCTAGGGCTGTACAAGCAAATCTATCGCAAATATGTGAAGTCACCAAGGATGATCGCAGTCCCGTAACCGTTGCGGACTTCGCCGTTCAAGCCATTGTATCGCTGAGTTTAGCTGACTCTTTAGATAGCCAAGATCGTCTCATTGTCGGCGAAGAAGATGCCACCGCGCTTCGCACAGATGAACAAGCAGTCGTGCGAAAAGCCGTCCTTGAGGCAGTCCAGTCATGGCGACCACAAGTCTCCGAAGACGAAATGCTCGATGCCATAGATGCATGTAATCATGACGGAAGTGGCAACAAGTTCTGGGCACTAGATCCCATCGATGGCACAAAAGGTTTCTTGCGCGGGCAACATTATGCCATCGCGCTTGGACGAATTGAAGATGGTGAAGTAGTGGCTGGCGTTATGGGTTGCCCAAATTTATCAACAGATCAATCGTTCCCGCTCGACCAAGTCGATTCGCAAGGTGTTGTCTATGCCGCTTCAAAGGGTGCCGGCGCTTGGGAATTCGCAGATTGCAATCCAACTTCATCGCCTATGAGAATTTTGGCACAACAATTCGAAGAGTCTAGACCACTTCGATTTTGTGAATCGGCTGAAAAAGGACATTCCAATCGTGGCGACAGTGGAAGAATAATCGACGCAATCGGAACAGAAGGTGAACCTGCCCGTCTCGACAGTCAATGTAAATACTCGCTCGTTGCCAGAGGGCAAGCAGATGGTTACTTGCGACTACCAACAAGCAAAACGTATGTGGAAAAAATTTGGGACCATGCTGCCGGGCTTTGCATTGCAACGGAAGCGGGCGCAATTGTGAGCGACGTGTCTGGCAAGCCGCTTGATTTCACGCATGGGCATCGACTCGAAAAAAACCGCGGTGTCATTTGCGCAACGGACGGGCTTCATCAGCGAATTATCGCAGCAATTGATGATCTTGCGATAGCTCAGGAATAATTATATGAACTTCGATGCTTGGTTTACATTAGGAACAATCGTTTGCATCATCGTGGCTTTGATGCACAGAAAAAAGATTGGTCCTGACCTCATCATGGCCGGCGGACTGGTCGCTTTAATGATTGTAGGTGTAGTAAATTTTGAAGAAGCAACTGCTGGCTTTGCTCAACGACCTCTCCTCATGATTGCCGGGCTTTTTGTAATTGCTTCTGCGTTGCAAGAAACCGGAGGAATAGAGCTCATTGCTAGAAAACTCCTAGGAAAACCAACCTCGCTTGCAACAGCCCAATTTCGGATGATGGTACCAGTTGCACTAATGTCGGCGTTCATGAACACAACACCAATTGTTGCAATGTATCTACCAATGATTAACAGGTGGTCAAAACGATTGAACATCCAACCGTCAAAACTCTTTATGCCTCTCAGCTTTGCTGGAATCTTAGGTGGGCAGGGAACAATGATTGGCACTGGTTCCAACTTAATTATCATGGGTCTATTCATAGGTTGGTGGCAAAATCCACCATCATGGGTCGAATCCATCAATGTATCTGGTCCTTCTGGACCTGTCGCCATGTGGGGTGCGGCATGGATAGGGGTTCCTATCGCCGTTCTTGGGATTACTTTTATTATCATCACATCAAAATGGTTACTTCCTAATCGTGAACCATTGAAGACCGAGGAGTCACGTAAACGTGAATACGAAATCAAGATGGCGATTGAGAAAGGCGCAGCAATTATTGGAAAAACTATTTCCGATGCCGGGCTACGTAATTTGCAGGGTCTCTATTTGTATGCAATTGTTCGAGAGGACCAATTGCTAGTTGGTGTTACACCACAAGAAGTTCTTCAAGAAAAAGATAAACTTGTTTTCGTTGGCGATGTTAGGTCGGTTGTTGACCTAAGAAAAACTCGTGGCTTGATTCCTGCAAATGAAGAACTAAGAGATTTTGATGGAAGACCATTTGCCAGAAAAATGCTTGAGGCGGTTATCTCTGGAGGCTCGCCGCTTGTTGGACTGACTGTTCGTGATTCGCAGTTTCGCACCACATATAACGCGGCAATTCTTGCCGTTCACCGCAAAGGTGAACATATCGATGGGAAAATAGGTGATATTGTGCTAAGGCCAGGTGATACGTTGCTCCTTGAGTCTGGTGGTGGTTTTCTCAATACGTGGAAACACAGCCCTCACTTTTATCTCGTTTCAGAACTCGATGACTCAAGACCCACACTACACAATAAAGCTTGGATATCACTAGGAATCCTGGCGTTGTTAATTGGATTACTCACATCGGGCTTAATTGATAGGGTCGCTGCTATTTGGCTTTGCGGGTTACTTATGGTTTTGTGTAAATGCATAAGTGGACCAGTTGCTAGACGAGCAATTAACTTCCAAGTACTGATTGTCATTGGTGCTGCTATGGGTATTGGAAAGGCGGTTGAAACAAGTGGATTAGCTACAACTGCAAGCGGAGCTTTGCTTGATTTTGCACAAAATATGCATATTGGCAATTACGGTTCATTGTTCTTGGTTTTTCTAATGACGAGTATCGCGGCACAACTTATGACGAATTTTGGAGCAGCAGTCATCATGTTCCCAATTGTTGTAGGCGCAGCTGAGGGGGTTGGTGTGTCGCCCTACCCATTTGTATTTACAATGATGGCAGCTGCAGGCTGCAACTTTATAACTCCCGTCACTTACCAGACAAATCTAATGGTATATGGTCCAGGCGGATATAAATTTATGGACTTCCCAAAACTCGGTGTTCCTCTCACACTGCTAGTTGCAATTATTGCCACCATAATTGCACCACAAGTATTTCCTTTCATGCCAACATAATGGTACGAGGAGTTACATTAACCCGTTTTGTCGTGGTGGCATTTCTCATACTTTGGATAGTTGGCGCAATTTTTTCAGATCGCTGGGTTTGGAGCCAATGGCTTTTGTGGGTTCCGACACCACTTATTCTTTTTATGCTTGCAGTTCTGAGCGTGCTGTCTCTTCTAATTAAAAAAAGGGTGCAAGCTACGATATGTCTTTTCGGTGTACTTGTTGTTGCAGTTTGGTTTTGTGTTTTTGAGCACAACTTGTTTTCAAGAAAAAGTAGCAAAGGAACAGTTTCATTGGTGGGGTGGACAATGAGCCACTCAAAAAAAGATGTCGCTAAAGAATCCGCTGACATCATCGTAAAATTAAATGGTGATATTACTTTGTTAACTCATGGGTGGAGAGTCCGAGGAGAACCATCAATTCAAGAGTGGCTCGGAACTTCTGGGCATAAAGTTATCAATAGTCAATTTACACTTCTTACAAAATTCACCCCCATACAGGTACACACACTCATTGCGGTTGATGAAATTTACATTTCTTCCTTCGTACTTGACACAACAGAAGTTCTTGGCGATGTACTTGTTATCTGGGCGGTCGATTTTCCATCTTCGCTTGTCATCTCAAAAATGGAAATTGCCAATCGAGTTTTAAGGTTATTACAAACGATTGACACTATAAAACCAGATATTGTAATTGGCGATTTTAATATGACTAGAAGTAGCTCTGCCATGCAAACGATGTTTCCAGAACTTCATGATGTGGCTGATACTGTCGGCACTGGAATCCTAACTTCATTTCCATTGGAATTTCCACTTTATCACATCGATCACATACTGATTCGATCTGGATTTCGTGCCATGAACTATTCATTGATAAACCCACATCTAGGTCGACATCGAATACAAGTGTTAGATTTTGAGATGACCCCTGAAAAGTGAGCTACAGACCAATACGATTATGTTTTTTAATCTTCTGGGAAGAACAGTTCGTAAATTAAATCATTAAAACTACGAAGTCCATCAATATCTGTTGGAGGCAGCGCTGCCAAACGTGTTCGGATTTCAGGATCGTCTCGCCAAGCAACCGATCCATCACCACGAAGTTCGTTGTACCCAACACCGTGACTATAGTCAGATTTCGTTCGCAACCCATCAGTAACTAGGATTAATTTTTCTGCACGAAGGAGTGAGTTGAGAGACCCAGTTCGCCAGTTTTTATGACCTACATATTGATAGTTGCCATAAAGAACTTTGTTCGAAGGTTCAAGGTCCCACATATCTTCACATTTATCAAGTGTGTGCTCGCCTTCGTGGCTTGGGCAGTAGAAAATTTCTGGTACCCCACAATAATGCCATCTGAAGAGGTGCCCTAAACCATCCCACGATGTGTCAGGCAGTGGCTTTGGTACATGAATTCTTTGATTACCGCTAGCGGCATAGTTTACTTGCGCAGGTTTGGCATTACGAAGCTTTGACAACTCGGCTGAGTTTGGTTCAAATTCATCGAGTGCACTTGCGTTTGGTAGTCTTTCACCATGCGAACCGCCATACATGATGAGTGCTTGCCCTAATTGTTTTTGATTGGACCCACACTTCACGCGGTTTGCATTTTCTCGAACAGATGAAAGAGCTGGTAACAGCAACCCAGCAAGTAACGATGTGATACTCATTACAACGATGAGTTCGAGCAAACTAAAACCTCTTCGAAATGGAAGACCAACTGGCCTCTGTTGAGATAGTGAAGATGTTCTAATTGCGCGTGTCATATCTAATAAATATCTCTAAAAAAAGAGAATCCAAACGTAGTCTAATGGAGATTTGCAAAATTGCTAGATTTTTCTGTAATTTTAAGGCAAATTATCGGTACACTCCTAGATATATCACAAAGCCGGCATGTCGTTTGGTTTTTGTACGGGTGTGTGATTGATTTACGGCGTATTAGCCTTGGAGATAGGAATTGCCTAACGAGGAACCAGATTATCGACTTATGAGACGCGTAGCGATTGGTGAAGAAGACGCCATTGCTGAGCTCTATGATCGCTTTGGGGCCCTAGTTTTCAAACTTTCTATTCAATTCCTCTCAAATAACACTGAGGCAGAAGACGCTGTACAAGAAATATTTGTGCGACTTTGGAAGACCGCAGACCGATTTGACCCAAGAAAAGCCAAGCTAGTGACATGGGTCATGCTTATTACCAGACGTCACCTTATTGACAGAATTCGGCGAAAAACGGTACGTCCGAAATCATATGAACTTGGAGAACAACACCAAGTTTCTGCAACCGAACAACCAAAACAATCGAATATTTTATTACATGAACGTAATGCCGCCATCTGGGAAGCATTGCAAGCCCTACCAGAGATGCAGCGAACTGTGATTGAAAGGGCTTATTTTCAAGGGTTCACGCTACGTGAAGTGAGCCTACAGATAGACGCACCGCTAGGAACGGTGAAATCGGCTTTGAGCCGAGGGTTGCTCCGCTTGCGGGAGTACGGATTAAAGGATTCATCCGCCCTCTGACTTACAAGAGGATCCCAAGAACGATAACGGAATTAGTAACTATGTCAAACGAAACACACAACTACAAACAACTAATTGAACTTGCGGTTCTCGATGCATATGGTTTGCTTGAGCCAATCGAGTCAGATTTATTCAATCGTTCGTTCCATGATGCTCCTGTATCAATCCAAGATGAAATCATTCGAATGCAACGAGATTTTGCTCTTGATGAATCGTTACTTCCTGCAGATTTGCCACCAACTACCCTGAAGCAACGAGTTCTGAATTCTGTGGCGAAGGCCGCTGACAAGGAAGCGCAACGGCTCGCTCCACTCGCGCTCATCGGGGCAAGAGCGAGTGCAGCAAAAAGTCAACAAGGCAGTTCGACCACAATATATTTTTGGCGAACTGCAGCCATAATCCTTTTTGGAATTTCTGTCGTTTTTGGAATCATTGTTGATAATACAAAACGTGAAGTTAAAACAATTACAAACATAGCCCTGAATAACAATGCTACTTCAACCATTGTTGATATCGCTGGAAAAGAATTCACATCTTTTATTGATAATCCCTACTGCCAAGTTTTGCACTTTATAGAAGATACTCAAGAAACGAAGCCTTCATACCTTCGAGTTGCAATAAATGAAAGAAACGGTGGTGGATTTCTTCTTGGTCTAGATTTAAAAACTAATGCAGAATTCATTGTCCAAGGAACCACAAAAGATGGAACCATTATCGAACTCGCTCGATTCACTGCAAATGGTCCAATCGTCGGGCGGTCATTTAACATCGACAAAGATTTGGTTCCCGGACTTTCGGTAGCAGTGATAGATGCAAAAACCGGCGAACTCTGGTCTTAATACTTTTCAAACCTGAACCCTGCAGACTCCAAAATCTTTTATGACACTTATGTTGAATTGATTACTGTGCGATGCACAAGTAACATGTGAGCTCAAACCCAATACCTAATAGGTGGGCTCGCAAACCATCATTCCAAGCCGTCCACTCCAATTAACATTGTGAGGCATGACTATCGATGCGGTTTACTACGATCCCAGAGGGTTCGATAGGATCGAGCACATACGTGCTACATGTACATCGCACAGTGACCCTTTCAAATGAGGTCACTTGTACCATACCATCCTTTAGAACAAATACCAGTAAATACATCGAAAGAAAGTTGCGAATGACAAAACAATCACAGCAAAAAAGAGAACTCCTTGCTTGGGCTTTCTTGCCCATGATGATGGGGGCTGTTGATGGTGGGGTTGTTGGTATTTTGACAAAACGCCTTTTTGATGGTCACGTGAGTGAAATCACGCTCGATTGGGTTGTCGCAACCCTAGCGGCAGCGCAAGGATTTGCAAATATCTCAAGTTTCCTTTGGTCGGCCATGAGCCACGGCCGACACAAAATTCGTTTCATTACTGCCTTGAAAATTGCGATTGTTTTAATGATTGTTGGCGTTGCGCTTGTCCCTCAGACCGGTGTCGGACTTCTTATCCTTGTTCTATGTGTCGTTGGAACACGGGTTTGTTACACGGGCATTGTTACTTTGCGAACAACCGTTTGGCAAGCAAATTACCCTCGAGAAAATCGTGCACTCGTAGCGGGAAAAATTGCAACGGTACAAGCCCTAGTACTCGCTAGTGTTGCCTTTGGGGTTGGGCAAGCAATGGACACTAACGAGAATTCTTTCAGGTGGGCGTACCCAATTGCTGCAAGTTTTGGAATTCTCGGAGCTTGGATTTACAGCAAGATACGCGTTGAAAACCACAACGCACTTCTGAAAAAGGAGAGGGCAGAGTCTCAACATGTTTCTTTCTTGCCATGGAAAACTTTTAAGTTGTTGCTTGAGGACCTCCAATTCGCAAAATATATGGGGTGTCAGTTTGTTTTTGGAATTGGAAACTTAATGCTTATGGCGCCTTTAATTGTCATTCTAAATTATCAGTTTCAACTTGATTACCTCGGTGAAATTTGCATCGTGACAATCATTCCAATTTTAATGATTCCTTTGAGTACTCCCTTTTGGGCAAAGTTGCTTAACAAAACACACGTGCTCACATTCAGGTCCATCCACAGTTGGTTCTTTGTCGTTTCCTCTCTTTGTATTGGATTCAGCATTGCAATGCATTTTGTGGAGGGTCTTTGGATTGGAGCTGTAATTCGAGGTATCGGTTTTGGGGGAGGTGTGCTTGCTTGGAATTTAGGACACCAAGATTACGCTCCAATTGAACAATCTGGGCGATATATGGGTTTGCATGTCACCCTGACAGGAATTCGTGGATTGCTTGCGCCTGCCTTTGGTATGGGTTTATATACATTTCTACACGGGAGAGGTTTACAGGCTGGTCCCACAGTGTTCTATGTTGGGGCATTCTTTTCCGCAATTGGGGGATTGGGCTTTATATGGCTCGCAAAAACCCGTGTAAAACAGAATTTGTGACCTTCTTTCCACTCTTCCTTTGGTATGATACGGTGCTAGCCTATTTTTTATGGGCAATGTGAACCCCCACCGTCTATTATTGATGAGGTGTGGTACCTCATCGGATTGGTGGCTCACAACAGGCAACTGCGGACAGCGGCCCCGCAGCCAAGACGAAAACGGCCGCACACTACATGGTTGACCATAACTTAATCGCGGATATTGGAATTGATTTGAATCAGGCCGACGATCTAATTCGCGCGGCTCTTGGAGAAGACGTTGCTTGTGGAAATATGGATTCAGTAATTGTTGGGGATATCCAACAATTCATTCCGGGCAACATGCTTAAAGGAAGAGTTGTTGGCAAAGCAGGTGATGATGCTGTCATTGATGTTGGTTTGAAATCTGAGGGTCTTATTCATAAAAGTGAATTTGATGACTGGGATACGCTTGAATCTGGAATAGAAATCGAAGTTATTCTTGAAGATTTAGAAGACGAAAACGGAATTATCAAACTTTCCAAACGCAAGGCGGATCGAATTCGTAACTGGGAAAAAGTTCTTGAAACATTTTCTGAAGGCGATATTATTGAGGGTAAGGGCATTCGAAGAATCAAGGGCGGAATTCTTATCGATATTGGAGTTCCTGCGTTCCTACCAGCGTCACAAATTGATATTCGGCGCCCAGGAGATGTCAACGATTTTATTGGAAAAACAATTCGTGCTGAAATTTTGAAAATCGATGAACCACGCCGGAACATTGTTGTTAGCCGTAGAACACTTATTGAAAATGAACGCGATGAAGCAAAACAACGATTACTCAACACCATAAGCGAAGGCGATGTTGTTGTTGGCCGAGTAACCAATGTTGCAGAGTTTGGAGCGTTCATTGACCTTGGTGGTCTAGATGGACTTCTTCATGTAACGGATATGAGTTGGGGAAGAATCAAACACCCAAGTGACATCTGCAAAACTGGCGATGAAATTGAAGTGAAAGTTCTCAAGGTAGATTTCGATACCGAAAAAATAGCACTTGGGCTCAAACAAAAAGACGCTTCACCTTGGGACGATATCGATGAACGATTCCCAATTCAAACCAAGGTAAGTGGAAAGGTCGTAAACCTTGTCAGTTATGGCGCCTTTATTCACCTTGAAGATGGTGTTGAAGGACTTGTCCACGTTTCAGAAATGTCCTGGAGAAAACGTATTAATCACCCAAGCGAAATCGTAACCCCTGGTGATGAAATTGAAGTCATCATTCTCGATATCGATAAGGAAAAACATGAGATTTCTCTTGGAATGAAACAGGTTGAAAGTAACCCATGGGAACTTGTGGCGGAAAAATATCCGATTGGCACAATCATCTCTGGTGCTGTACGAAACCTCACAAACTATGGAGCTTTCATCGAAATTGAACCTGGCATAGACGGTCTGCTTCACGTGAGCGACATTTCATGGACAGAGAAAATTGCTCATCCAAATGAAAAGTACAAGAAGAGCGATGAAGTTGAATGTGTTGTTCTTGAAATTGACCAAGACAAACAGAGAATTAGTCTTGGCATTAAGCAAATGCACGAGGACCCATGGCAAAATGCTATTCCTGAAGCTTACAAACCGGGGATGGTTGTCCATGGTACCGTGACTAAAATAACAAACTTCGGAGTCTTTGTTGAACTTGAAAATGGACTAGAAGGCTTACTGCATATTTCTGAACTTGCTGATACCAAGGTTGAAAACCCACAGGACATTGTTAAACCTGGCGAAGAGGTTAATGTAAAAATTCTTCGAGTCGACCTAGATGACCGTAAGATTGGCCTAAGTTTGAAACGTGCCCTATCTGGCGAGGATGTCGAGGATGAATGGGAACAACATGTTCCAAAATCTGATTCGCCAGCACGTGGTGGCATGGATGATCACGGTGCATTAGGTACTGACAAAATCGAATTATAATTTTCGATTTATCTGAGATTACTAATAAAGCGGCCCGCCTCTTTTTGAGTCGGGCCGCTTCTCTTCTCTCTTCTTCTCTCCACTTCGGGAGTTGAAGCGCGGTTAGCACAGGGCTAAGAAGGTTAACACAGTCAAAATGACTATTTTTCGCCTGTGGCGAGTTAACTTTGTCGCGTGCTTCAGCATTCGCATCTCTCGTTCCTCTACTCTTTTAATTCTCAGACAAATGTCCCGAACACTACGCTATCATGCGCGAACTTTAGAAGAAGGCAAATGAAAACGCCTTATTTTTATTACCATCTATGTTTATTGGACATCTAACATTCATTTTGAGCCTAATAACTACCGTTTGTGTTGAGTGTGGTGCTTCTCCTAATGAATCAGATTCATACAAAAACTCGCTGTTTTCCACTGTTCGTGAGTGGATGATCGAAGATTTTCAAGTACCCGACAATACTGATTCGTGCCCCCTCGAGCCAAGTTATGTTTGCCTAATACTTCGTCACCATGGAAAAACTCTTGGTTATGGGTCTTCTGAAACACTTTCTGGGGCAGCAACCACTGCGTTCGCTGAAGTAAGTAGGAACAAAATATTCTCTATGAATCTCACAGAAGAATTAAAAAATGAAATCATAGATTCAATTTCTATTGAACTTGAATATGGCGGAACACCAATTCCTTCTGCATATAAAAATATCGACAGATTTGATTACACTTTTAATCAGGGGATGCGTGGGATTGCTGTTCGAAGTGGCGGTGAGTGGGGAATAAAGATGCAGGCGGAACTTCGTTTGTCGCCGTTTAGAACAGTTTCTAACATTGTTGAATCTTTATGCATCAATCTTGGAATACACCCAACCATTGCTTTTTCCCATGAACTGCCACCCGATGATGATGTCACTCTATACTCCATTCCTCTTACAACTTATATTCAAAACTCTGCGGGTGCAGAGATTATTACTTTGATTCGAGGGGATGAACTTGTACAAAATGAAACTTTGAACACGGCATATTTGACAAAACTTGCTGACACGTTTGCTTCTCATCTTATAAAAAGCATAAATGTAAATGGTATGGTGATAGGTGGATACCAACCAGAGACAAACACTCTCACAAACATGTTCGCAACCCATTTTGTGCAACTATTGACTGCAAATGCACTTCAACAATATTCCAAACTATCAAATGCTTCAGATTCTTCTACTGCAGTGGAATCTTCTACTGCGATTATTGAATCAATAGCAAATGATTTCAAGAAAGATAAAAACATCGATACTGAAAGTGCAGCCGCCCTTATCATAATTCTTTTGGATTCAACTTCTAAATACAGTCAAAACGTACAAGAACTACTTTGTGCATGTGAGTCTCAAGTAATGCTTGCTGTAGATAGGTGTTACGACTCTTCTAGTGCGGCACTCCCTGCCTTTGAGTTATCTCTGGTAGCTGCTGCTACTATTGAACTTGGTCTTCATTATGAGGACGAAAAACTTATTGCTAGCGGTGAGTATTTATGTTCTCGGTGTTTCTCAGATGTTCCGCTTAAAACCAGGGCATCATTAATCCCATGGATTATTACTCCAATTCTAAAACTTCAACAGCGAGGCGTTACAACATTTGACGATTCTCTATTTGAATTATTACAACTTGCGGTTTCATCGCAGATACTTTCTGATGATGACGGTGACCTTGTCGGGGGATTCGTGTTAATTACAGATATGGGAAATGTTGTCGATGCAAGAGGTTTAAGAATGCTCCCAATGCTTGCAAAAATATGTGACTATTCCTCATCGAACAAGACAACTGCGTTTAAATCATTAGTCTTAGCAACTCGGTTTGTAGAACAATTAGCAACTCGAAAAGAAAAATCTGAAAGATACGAGAATCCAGCAATGGCCCTAGGAGGTGTGAGAAAATCCACCTGGAATGCTGAAATGCCCACAGAAGCAACTGCAATGGGGTTACTTGGAATTGTTGACGCGATTAATACAATTCAAAACATAGAATCTTCTATGAAGTAATGCGTATACTCTTGTCATGCGCACGATACCGATTGTAATTTGTTTTGTTAGTCTGACTATTGCTCTTGGTCTAAGAGCGCAATCTGAAGAACATGTCAACGCAAAAGTTCTTGGGCAACTCGTTTACTCGGATATAACCGTAAAACTTGATGAAGTATCTTCAAAAAAAGCTCTTGATGATTTTGAAAAACAACTTGGAATTATGCTTTGGGTTCAATGGAAAGATGATGAAAGCGTAGGGCTAGATTCTTCAGAGACAATAACGCTTGAACTAAAGGAACAACCCGCACTTGTTGTACTTGAAAGAATTGTTGAACAACTTGACCATGAAGGCAATGCCGCGTGGCAACTAAGACATGGTGCACTTGAGGTTGGGCTTAAATCTCAACTCGCATCTCCCGGAAGACATCGTCTTGAAACGTACTACATAAGAGACCTTTTGTTCACCATTCGTAATTTTGATGCACCTGAACTTGGAACATTTGGAGGATCGGGGCGTGACGGAGATGGCTCTGGAACTACCCCACCTACTCAACAAGAAGAAATTGATCGCATCATAGAACTTATTATTAAATTTATTGAACCAGACTTATGGGAACAAAACGGTGGGCCGTGCTCAATCACAAACTATAAAAAGACCTTGTTGATTCGTGCCCCAGATTTTGTTCATCGACAGATTAATGGATACGGTTTTCTTGCAAGACAACCTGCGCAAGTTCGTCAACGAAGAGTTATATACTCAAAAGATAAAACCAGAATCGTTGTCGACCGTCTGCCAATTCGTTAACTTTCTGGCTCTTAATCAAGAACCCACTTTTGTAACCAGGCGTTGTCCCATTCGATTTTTGCTTTTCGGTGTGACATTTTCGACAATCCGTGACCTGTGCCTGGGTAGATAATAAGTTGGGTTGGTACTTCAAGATAATCATGGAGCGCCCTGTAGAGCGCCTTTGATTGTTCAGCAGGAACACGTTCATCGCCCTCGCCTACGTGAATAATGGTTGGGGTTGTAATGTTATCTGCCTTAAAAATAGGAGACATCTCTCGGAGTTCTTTTTCCGCGGTCCATGGATATCCTTGAGCATAATTTACTACGTGCCCCGGCGTGTCTTCTATTGCCCACTGCATCGTTTGATCAAACACGCCAGCCCCACTACTTGCAGCTTTAAAACGATCTGTTGTAGAAATAATACAATTTGTGAGATAACCACCATTGCTCCAACCACCCACAGCCAACCTGTTTGGGTCAATAAGGCCGCTATCAACCATTGCGTCAACACCAGCAAGAATGTCTTGCACCTCAATATCATTTTCACGACCAATCAAATCAGTTAAAAACTTGTCTCCATATCCTGTGGAGCCGCGGTAGTTCGGTGACAAAACCGCCCAACCATTTGATGAAAGAATACCCCTTCCATACATTGATATTTCTAAATTTTGTGAAACTGCCGATGTTGGTCCACCGTGCAAATGTACATAGAGGGGCAACTTGCCATCCTTAGAAGTATATCCAAATGGTAATTCAAGTACGCCCTCAACTGTTGTTCCATCTGGAGACTCCCATTGAACAACTTTAACCGAAGGCAGTTGCCATGATGCAATGTGCTGGTTGGGATTTGCTATGACAATTACACAATTTGGATCGGACGTCGCCAGCACAACACTAGTTAATGTTCCTGCAGTTCCAACCAACGCTATTATCTCCTTAGAGTCTCTTGAAATACTATAGTCCCAGCATATCAGGTTATTTGTAATCACCTCTTTCGTCTCACCTTGTTGACCATTACCCACATTTGAAACCTGAAGAAGAGGTCTGTTCGTACGGTGCTCGGCAATGTATAACAAATCATACGAATCTGGAACCCAAATTGGTGAGGTACCAAGTGTCACCTCATCTTCGCGTCCAACAGTTTGAAGGACAGGTGTTTCTTTTTCAAAGGTTGCAACATACATCTCACGTGGATAACCATCAAAATCTACGCTAAACACTAAACGAGAACCATCAGTAGACCATTTTGGATATTCCACCCATCCGTATGGGGAAGGTGCCTCTGCTCGCCAAAGTGAATCATCCAGAAGTTCTGTTTCACCCGTTTCAACATCGTATATTCCAATTTCAGACCAGCCCTCATTTGTAATTAACCGGTTATCTGGTGTTGTTATGGTTGCGATTTTATTTCCCGATGGGGATGGAGAAAAATATTGGATTACCCGATCTTCATCCCACACTTTTGTGTGTTTCCAGGTTTGAAGGTTCAGTTCCCAAAGTTCAGAATAGTCGACAATACCATGACCATATTCAACATCTTCATGATTCTTTCGAAGTGTTTTCCACCCATCATCACGCTGTGTTTCATCCTCTATTTTGTAACAAATAGTCTTGCCATTATCTTTAAGTACCCAATCATCAACACCACCCGCCATACGTGTGACTGCCATCAATTGGGAACCATTTGGTTTTATTCGCCATATTTGTTTCTTCCCGTTTCGCGGAAGATCGTCCCCCTTATTTCCTCGGCGCGAAGAAAAGTACAGCCACTCGTCATTAGCGCCCCATTGTAGTGAACCGTCATACGCCTCATCAAACGTCAGCCGAAGAGGGACTGAATCGGTCTCGGCTGTTTTTGTAATCCAAATATCGGTATTTCTTTTATCAATGTCTTCGTCCCAACGTCCTTCAGTCCAAGCTGAAAATATACCACTTGGAGAAACTGAGCAGCTCGATACATAAGAAAGCGAAAAATAATCATCTGTTGTAATCCCTGAAATTGTGTTTGCGCTTTGCATGCTTAGGGCAATCAGTGTTATTACATACATTTGTATTCCTTTTCAATGTTAATCGTGACGGAGAGCAACTATTGGATCTTGTTTACTCGCCATAATTGCTGGATAAATTCCAAAAACAAGACCAGTACCCGCAGCAACTATAAACGAAACCACGATTGACCAAAGTGTTATTTGTGTTTCTAACCTAATGCCTACATCTTCAGCGGAAACCCAGCCCAGCAAACTTGCAACCCACGGAAAGAAATCGACAAGTCCTAAAGATATTCCAATTCCAAGAATAATGCCAAGCAACCCTCCGGTTGCACTGAGACTGCCTGTTTCAATTAAAAACTGAATAGCAATATCACTCCTAGATGCGCCAACAGCACGACGAATTCCAATCTCACGGGTACGCTCAACAACTGAAGCGAGCATGATGTTCATAATCCCTATACCACCGACAAGGAGACTGATTGCTGCGATGGCAGTGAGCAAAATATTCATCGTTGCGGTTGTGCGTCGTACATTTTCAAGTAACTCCCATGGAACTATGATTTCAACATCTCTCATATCTGGGTGCCCAACTTTCATAATTGAGAGAATGTGTTCGGCCATAGAAACAACTTCATCTGTCGATGGTGCTGTTACATATATTTCAGATAACTCAACTTCTTCGCCACTAAAAGAACCAGATTGCCTTCTAACAACAATATCGCCAAATTCTAGTCTCGCTGTTGTTATAGGAATGTGAACATCTTTATTCAAATCTCGCCCTACTAGCGCAGAGCCAGCTCCTCCTGCTAAACCAACAGGTTCAAGCACACCCACAACAGTAAAAATTCTTGAATCTATTCTGAGTTGTTGCCCAACAGGATCTGAAAGTGGAAAAAAGAGTTTCTCTATTTCAGAGCCTATTACTGCAACTGGTGCCCTCCGTTCAAGATCTCCCTCAACAAGGTACCTGCCACCTTCTTGTATTCTAAGGTTTGCAGAATCTTTTAATTCAGGAATCGTTCCAAATGTTTGACTTGTTGTTCTAGACGCACCTTTTGAAATTTCAGAACCAACAGCCTTGAGTGGAACAATCGTGTCGGCTGGAACGAACTTACCAAGACGTTGAAGGTCCTTTTTTGTCATTCCAAACTTTGCAACAAAAGACCGTCTCACAGACCCCACCTGTTGTGATTCTGGTGGACGTTGAGAGCGAATAATGATATTGGTGGCACCTAATGATTGAATTGCACGCAATGCACTTTGTTTATTCCCCTCTCCAATCGAAACCATCACTATCACTGAAGCCACCCCTAGGACAATCCCCAAACTTGTCAATACTGAACGAAGTGCGTGGAGTCTAAGACTCTTTAAACCAAGCTTAATTGATTCTAAGGAGATATTCATGCTGGCATCAGTGGCTCTGGGGTCTCTGTTGCAAAGTACACTGGAATATCCACATAGAAAAGAGCACCATTATCAGATGTGGAGTGTACTGAAAGGCTCGCATGCAGAAGTTCTGCGAGTTCTCGGCAAATCGCTAACCCAAGCCCTGTCCCTGCGTGCTCTCTCGTGTGAGTTGCGTCAACTTGTCGAAATTTTTCAAACACCATGTCAATCATATCTTCGGGAATACCTGGGCCGCAATCTTGTACACAAATTTGAACAAGAGGGCTATGAGATTTTGTATTAATTTTCTTACAAAGTATTGTCACTGTCGAATCTTTTGGTGTGAATTTAATCGCGTTTGACAAAAAGTTATATAGTATTTGTTGAAGCTTCCCGGGATCTGTTTGAACAGATGGAAGATCGTTTTCAATTTCAAGTTTTATTGTTACGTTCTTCACTTTTGCCTGAGGCCTCATAATTCCTCCCAAGCCCTCAAGCAAATCGGAGATGCATGTCTGCTCTAAATTTACTTCCATCCTTCCTGACTCTATCTTCGCCATATCTAAAAGTTCATTTATCATGTCAAGCAATGACCGCCCACTCGTAAGGATGTTTTTAAGATACCTTAAACGTTTTGCGCGGTCTTCTTCAGTTTCCGTGGGCATACTTTCAAGCAACTCTGCGAAACCAATAATAGAGTTTAATGGAGTCCTTAATTCATGACTTACATTTGCAATAAACTCATTTTTAAGTTTTCCTGATTCAAACAACCCAACATTTACTTCTGCTAATTCTTCGACTTTAAGATCTAGCGACTCATTCATTTTTTGTAGTTTTTGTTGATCTGCTTCCATCCAATCAAGCATATTATTAAATGCTATTGACAGTTCTTCAAACTCATCGCCAGTTTCAAGGGTTGACCGAGCGGTTAAGTCTCCTTGTTGCACTCGCTCCGATACACGCCTTAGTTTTCGAACTGGTGAGAATATTAAACGTTTTAAGATAACAAAAAAGATCAGAGCAGATAAGATACTTCCAATTAATCCTGCAACAACAATCCAATTTCTGCTAGTTTCAATTTGTATCTGAGCAAAACCTGTTTTTCTTTTTACAATTAACAGTGCGTCTACAGGATCTAACAAACTAGGATCGGCAACGCCAGGATTAAATGTTGTTACCCCTTCTTGTTGTATGCTTGATAATTGAGACGAAGTAATCGGTTGCGCGTATTGAAAAAAGTTTAATTGATTTTGTCCACTCCCTTCAAAGTAATATTCTAGATTCTCATTTCCTTGCAATAATTTGTTTCTCGCCCGCTCTATAAATGTTTGGTTACCGCTCCCAATTTCGTGCAATTTAATGAGCTGAATAATCACATCTTCATCTTCAAATCCTTTTGATTCAACTTTTGAATTAATCCATAAGTCAGCAAGTTGCCCAGCAACTTCAAGTTGATATTCTTGAACGAGTGCAGACGTTCTAGCCCATGGAACTGCAAGTGTGCTCGCAATAATGACAACAATTGCACATCCAAAGATTGCGAGACATTTGTTGGCAAGGCTTAATCGTGATCTCATATCACCCAAGATAACGGGTTTACGATGAGATTGGTTTAGACCAATCCCATTGTTTTGATTTATTGAGAACTGCTGCAGACTGTTTCGTACATCGCAGGCAAATCGAAGCAACAGGTTCAACAACACCTTGCCACACAGGTTCTTCTCTGTGCTCTAGACACATCCTGCAGGGTTCAACCATGGAAACACCCCTGTCCACTAAAACAAGCTCGCTGTACGCGACACTCAAACAATTGCCACACACAACACTCCCTTTGTGTCCCTCCACACATGGCACATTGTTCGCCCATGCTGCATTTCCACAGAAGTCACAAAGAATGTCCTCAGGCTGAACATTGTTTTCATCAATACTCTCGCTATGCATCATCCACCCTAACTAAAGTCGTCGCATGAAATGGTCGCCCTTCACGCTTATACTTTCGCTCAAAATTTGTCCCAACAAGTTCACCGTCTCCCGACGAAGTTGCTGGACTAAAATCTTTTCTCAAAAAATGAGATGCCTTTCGGTCAAAGTGCTCTTCACACCACTCCCACAAGTCGTCGTGATCTGTCACAACATGCACGATGCCACCCTTCTTCAACACTCGGTGAAACATTTCAAGTGTGCTATCTTGAATGACGCGTCGCTTGTGGTGGCGTGTTTTTGGCCACGGATCACTAAAATAAAGATGTATCGTGTCCGCAACACAATCCTCACACCAAAATTTTAAAAACTCTGTAGCATCACCGTAGACCATCCTTACATTTGGAATATGGTTTCTACGCAAACGATCCGCGGCATATCTATAAAACTCAGCAGCCCATTCAAACCCAAGGTAGTTTGGCTCGGTTCTTTTTTGAGATTCCTGAAGAAGGAATGTTCCTTTTCCAGAACCAATTTCGATTTCAAATGGTTTTGTTGGATTTGGATACCACTGCCTAGGGTCGATTCGCCCTTCTATACATGGAGGAAGCGAGCGTAGTTCAATACCAATATCGCCAACATCCAAAGTTTTACCTCTTGATAATCCGAAACTCAATGAACTGCTCCTGATGTTCCTGTAGTACTCGCTGCTGCTGCACTTGCTGCTTGCTGAGCTGCTACTGCTCCGGAAGAGCTCCCTCGAATAGATACAATGCTTGAAATACCAACACCGTGACCTTTTAATTCATTCTCCCAAACAACTGCACCAGTAGTTGGTTCTAGACAAAAGCTATATCCCTGAACGGAAACAATGAGTCTGTCCCCGTCGAGAAGAATTGCTGGAAACCCAGAACCTTTTGGTGATTTCCATTCCCATTTTTTTTCGCCGTTATAACGATCAAGTGCGATCACCTGTTTGTTAAATCCAATAAACACAAAATCATCTAGTTTGTTACTCATTTTCAGTCACCTTTAAAATCCAATCACTAATAATTTTGAGTGAGTCACTATCAAAAGTTGTTTCTATCTGTGCATACTCTCCAACCGATCCTGTCACAGCTGGTTGAAACAGATGATTAAGTCCTTCAAGTTCAACAATCGTAACGTCACCACCTGCTTCATTAATTGTCGACTCAATAACTGGTAGATTTTGTTTTGAATCAACCTGTACATCCAGGGTTCCATTCATAGCAAGGACTGGACAAGAGACTTTTGCTAACACAGGTGCTGGATCATGAAAAAGAAAAAACTGCATCCATGGCAATTGGAAAGTTTGGATTCCTTCATCAATTGCCTGCTCAAAAAGTTCTTCAGTTACCTCAAGTTGTTGCGCATCAAATTGTGCCTTGATAAGGTCGGACATTGCTCTTCGTAGCTCATCGTCATTCACATTTCTTTGCAGCATCTTGTAGAACAACGTTGATGCGTTAACTACACTGTCTATAGATTCTTGTTCGGCGCCAGTTGATTGTAAAAGTCGCGCTTGTTGGACGGGTAATAATTCAGAACCTGGCACTCCTGTCCCAGCAAGCATGACAACAAACGCTATTTCATTATCCTTTACTGCAACAATTGGTCCAATGATACCGCCCTCGCTATGACCAATAACACCAATTCGCTTATTGTCTATTTCTGGATACATCCTTGCAGTTTTCACCATCACCTCAACATCTGTTGCAAAGTCCTCTGAGGTAGCTAACTTCAAGTCATCAATATTTTCCATTACTGAGCCACCAACACCTCGATCATCAAAACGTAAAGACGCTATGCCATGACGTGTAAGGTAATCTGCAACCACTAGAAAGGGCTTGTGACCCATAATTGATTCGTCTCTATCCTGTTGACCCGAACCACTAATAAATACTGCGCAAGGAAAGGGACCTGTTCCTTCTGGAATTGTAAGGGTACCTTGCAACACATGCCCGTCGGGATGCGACGCTGTAATTTCATTTGATGAGTATGGGTATGGCTCTTCTGGGTGTTGTGGCCTAACTAACTCTGCAATTGCATCCACTCTCTCGAATTCAATTTCGAACACGATTCCCTGATGCATCTCTCCAGTTAGTTTTGAATAATCTTCATTTTCAAAAACAATAAATTCAAGCTCAGCCTGCTTTAGTTCTGCTGAAATTGCGCCTTCTTTTGTGTACTTCACAGGAAGCGGAATATTTTTTGCTCCTTGTGCTGGGACTGTCAGTAACAGGAATGTTCCTTCGTCAGTTTCTGAAACACCAAGAGTCATTACCATTGAGCCCATGCTTGGGATTTGAATTTCTCCTGAATAGAGACGTGGTTCTTCACCGCAAACAGTTGTTGCAACAAAAAAAAGCCAAGAAATACATTGGCTAAGAAACTGTTTTGTCATAAATTTACTCCTAAGAGATTATGTGGTAGTAGTTCCAGCAGGTAATTCTACTCGCTTTGCGTCTGACCACAAATCCTCTAAATCATAATATGCACGGCGCTGGGGCTCAAATAGATGTACGACGACTGAAATAAAATCTACAACTATCCAAGTTCCACCGGTATCTGTGTTTTTCCGAAACGGAGAGAAGTCCGAATCTCTTCCCAAAGAGGTTAATTCTGAAGCAACAGACTTCATCTGTCTGTCACTTGTTCCAGTTGCAACAAGAACATAATCGCACACTTGGCTTAGCCCAGTAACATCAAGAAGCAAGACATCTTCGCAATGTCTATCCCGAAGCAAACTCCCCGCTTCCACTGCGAATGCGGCAGAGTCGGGGAGATTGGGTGTTTCAGAATTTGTTGAAGTCATTTAGAGCCCAAGTGCACTCGAAACAACTGGTCCAAAGTTAACAACAAGACCAGCAAACACAACCGAGACAATTGCAATCAACTTGATAAGAATGTTGAGTGCCGGTCCAGAGGTATCTTTGAATGGATCACCAACAGTATCACCAACAACACTTGCTTTGTGTGCATCGGAACCCTTACCACCGTGTTTACCTGATTCAATATATTTCTTAGCGTTGTCCCAAGCACCACCAGAATTTGCCATATAAATTGCTACAGCAAAACCAGAAGTTAACCCACCAACAAGCAAGCCCATCACACCGCCAACTCCGAGAAGGAGTCCAACGATGATTGGTACAGCTATTGCAAGAATAGCTGGTGCTACCATTTCTTTTTGTGCACTAGCAGTTGAGATGTTCACACACTCGCCATAGTCAGGGAATTGGTGACCATTAACCTCAACCTTCTTAGGCCAATTCATTGGGTCTTCTATTTCTTCGTCGCTCATACCATTCTTTTTGAACGCCTCTTTCATAATCGCAAACTGGCGGCGACATTCATTCATCATTTGATATGCCGCACGACCAACAGCGTTCATCGTCAGAGCACAGAAAACAAATGCCAGCATGACGCCCAAGAATATGCCACCTAGAACTTTAGGATTCATGATGGTAACACTATAAAAATTAAGAAGTTGTCTTATTTCTGCTCTGTGAGATGGGACCATTGAGAAAGAAACATCGCCAACAGTTACAGAGTGTGCATTTTCATGTTCTGCCCAAACAAAGTCTGCCGCAAGCGTACTTTCTGTCCAATCAAGATTTTCTACGGCTGTTTTCGTAGCATCAGATGCAATCATTAAGCCACCAAAAGTTTCTCCAGCATTGTTTGCAACGAATTCTCCATTGCCAAGATATGCAACTGTATTTTCTGCTTCTTCTACCATCGCAATATCGTTTACGATTTTTTTGTCTAAACTTGTTTGTACAACCGAAACATACGCGGCTAGAAGTGCGAGTGCTGTCAAAGCAGCAGAACCAATCGCAAACCCTTTGCCAGTTGCAGCTGTTGTGTTACCAAGTGAGTCAAGCATGTCTGTTCGTTCGCGAACGATGGGTGGTTGCCCTGTCATTTCAGCGTTACCGCCAGCGTTGTCTGCGATTGGACCATACGCATCAGTTGCAAGTGTAATACCAAGGGTACTCAGCATTCCTACCGCAGCAATGCCAACGCCGTAAAGTCCTAGAAGGAAGTTTTCATTTCCGCCAGCGAAACTAAATGCGGCGATAATTGCAACAACAATAACAACCAACGGAGCCCATGTTGAAATCATGCCTTCTGCAATGCCCGAGATAATAACTGTTGCAGCACCTGTCTCGGTTTGCTCAGCAATTCGCTGAGTTGGAGGGTGTTCGTACGATGTGTAGTACTCAGTTGCGTACGCAATGATGAGACCTGCAGCCAAACCAGTAATGATGGAAGCCCATGGACCCCACCATACAAATCCTGCAATACCTTCAACATCATTGAAGAGCATGTAGAACAAGCCACCGCAAAGAACAGCAATAAGGAATGATGCAACGTACACGCCCTTATGAAGACCTTTTAGGAGTTCACTAAAGGATGCGTTTTCTTTTGCACGGACGACAAAGACACCTACGAGTGAGCAGAAGATGCCAAGACCAGCGAGCGCCATTGGGGCAACCGCAAGTTTTAATCCAAAACCATCCACTCCAAGAGCCATCGCAGACGCGGCACCAAGAGCCATCGTTGCAAGAATTGATCCGTAATAACTTTCGTACAAGTCAGCGCCCATGCCTGCAACGTCGCCAACGTTATCACCCACGTTATCAGCAATAGTTGCTGGGTTGCGCGGGTCATCTTCAGGGATGCCAGCTTCAACTTTACCAACAAGGTCTGCACCGACGTCTGCTGCTTTTGTATACACACCGCCGCCAACACGTGCGAATAATGCTTGTGTTGAAGCACCCATACCAAAAGTCAACATGATGGAAGTAATCTCAACCAAACCACCTTCGCGTGCTGGGAGAACTTCATTCCAAAGATAAAACCAAACGGAAGCATCAAGAAGTGCAAATCCAACAACAACGAGTCCCATGACCGCGCCTGACCGGAATGCAACTTTAAGACCGTCATTTAAAGATTGTTTCACAGCCCATGTTGTACGAGCAGAAGCGTTGGTTGCCATTTTCATACCAAACCAACCACAAAGACCAGAGAACAAACCCGCAATTGGCACACCAACTGCAGACCATATGGGCTGAATATCAGAAAACCCAAGAAGAGCAAGAATCGCTACAAGAACAATAAATACAACAAAAACAACTTTGTATTGGCGTTTGAGATACGCCATTGCACCGGAACGAACGTGCTCAGCAATTTCGATCATTTCTGGTTCGCCTTCGCTTTGAGCCATAACCCCACGGCTAAAGATAAGCGCCATAACGAGTGCGACTATTGCACCAACTGGTGCAAGGTAGAACAGTTCAGGTAGACCTGCTGTGGTTTCTTGAGCTAGCATGAGTACATTCATTGTTAGGTATCTCCAATATGTAAATGGTTTTCTACCATTCGATTATTTGCATCTTTTCAAAAATAAGTAACATCAACGGTCGCAAACTTGTATTGCGACAAATCATTGTTGTTTATGGTTGTGGTTTTTACTCAAGAGCGTGTTCGCTGTTGTGGAAAGTTCAGTTCGCGGTAACGACGTGACTCTGCTTTTCGACGTGCTCGTCGCTTTCGTTCTGAAGGTTTTTCAAAGTACTGACGCTTTTTTACGTCCTTTGTTAGGTTTTCTTTTTCGCAAAGTTTTTTGAATCTACGAAGCATCTGCCCCGCGGATTCATTTTGTCTAGCTTTGATACGAATTGCCATAAGTTTGGTCGCCTTCTATTGGAAAAACAGTTCTGAGCCACGTATTAGAACGCAAAAAGGGCTATGGTGCAAGGGGGACAGTGAAGATATGTAAGCCCTTTGTACACAACTGGTTGCGAACTTCTCAAGAACCGATATCCTAGTAATAATCATGGAATTGATGATTGATACATGGAATGTCCTCCACCAAACAGGTGTATTGCCCCCTGAATCCGCAGGAATTGGGATAAAGGGGCTAGCTTTATTGATTGGCGAGAGCCGTTGGGCTGGTGAAAAAATCACGTTCGTCTGCGATGGCACGCCTTCAGATAATTGCGCAAACGGTCAAAATTACCAAACTATATTTACTGGTTCAACGCGAACAGCTGATGATGAAATTATGGATAGAGTTGCAACCTCGTCCTCATCACGGGAAACAATTGTTGTCACGAGTGACAGAGAAATTATTCGATCCATTAAATCCAAGGGTGCGCAGCACATTGGCTCTGCTGAATTCTTGCAAATCCTAGTCGATGACAATAAAACCACGAAAAAAAAACATGTCCAGAGACCAAGTGGTCTTTCTTCAAAACTAGCAAAAGAGTGGAAACAAGAATTTGGGATAGATGACAACACATTACAAGATTTGAAAGACACATCAGTACCAAAAATAAAAAGCAACACTGCTCCTCAGCTAGAACAAGTTAATCCGCCCAAAAACAAAAAAAAGCAAAATACAAAACAAGATGAGCCGGTGTTACCTAAAGAATTACTTGAGGAAGCTAGGCGGCTGTTGAAGGGTTAATTGAATGGTTGTCCCCCAACATCTATTTAAGGTTGCAGCCGTTGCCAAGACCATTCCCGACCAACTCTCGTATACCGAATTCGATCATGCAAACGTCCGTCGTGTCCCTGCCACAACTCAATCATGTCAAGAGTTACACGATATCCTCCCCAAAATTCTGGTCTAGGTATTTTCCTTCCAACCCATTTCGCTGTAAGAGCCGCAACCTTTGCCACCAGCGCCGTTCTGCTCTTTAGTGTCTGTGATTGCTTGCTTGCCCATGCCCCGGTCTGGCTCAATCTTGCACGAGTTGAGAAGTAATCATCCGATTCTTCGTTTGAAACCTTTGTTGCTCGCCCCTGAATTCGAAGTTGCCGTTGCATATCATCCCAGTGAAAAAGCAACGAAACTGCATTGTTTTCCTCAATGTCGTTAGCTTTGTCGCTTTCGTAGTTCGTATAGAACACTGCACCTCTTTCATCAAACCCCTTCAGCAATACCATTCTCGACGAAGGTTGACCTTCTGAATTAACTGTTGACAATGCAAGCGCTAATGGATTTGGCATTGGGTACGAAGACTCAGCTTGATCAAACCATTGTTTGATTGCTTCAATAGGTGATGATGGCGGTGAATTAAAATTCATCAATCACGCATAGGATACAACACTAAGGCTCTGCTTGGATAATCACATTGTGTACACAATATCTAGAGCTTTACCAAGACGCTCATGCATATCCTGAAGATGTGCAAGTGTATAGGTGTCCATGCTTGCTCCATTTTTTAATGCCTCACCAAGATCTTCATAAAGTTGACGTGTGTGATACAGAGCAAGTGTTCTTATTGATCTAAACATACGAACCCTACCTGTTGATAAATCAATGAGTCTGTCTACCATTTCAGCTTGTAAGTTGCGGTCAATAGAGGAAATCATCGGTGAACGGTTTGACCAATCACCATCTGTGTATTCCATGTCACCATAAATTGCATCCATAAGTGTTTGAAAAATTTCTGCAATAGTCAACGCGTCTTCATCTTCTGGCACCAAAAACTCGTTGTCATATACCATCCGAAGGCGGCTTGGGGCAAGAATTGTAGAGAGAAGCCCCGCCTGATTTCCAAGAATTCTATCGTGAATTGGCCATGTTGCTTCGCCACTATCACCTCCACCACCGTACCATTTATCAACATTGAAGTGTGTTATGAGATGCGGGGACAAACCGTATGCGTCATCATCAAAGACAGTATTTACAATGAACTCAAGGGCGGCTCGCTGTTGTTCTGCAGGAACAACCTGTACTGGTGGAACATCTTCTTCGCCAAAATCACCCTTCTTGTTCCTATTCGTGTGTGCACCACCAATCCAATCAGACATCATACTAGCTGCACTCATTTGCATGCGTAGTGTCGTTTCATATCCGCGGCGTGCTTTTGACCAACTATCACCATCTTCAACAAAATGGTCGAGAAGGTCTTCTCTTAATTTGTTTACGATTCGCATTTGATTTTCTGCATACGTAAGTGGGTCTTTACTAAAGTCATAACGCTTTGCCAGAGGGTCTGGCCCAGAAGTATCTTCATCTGTTAAATATGCATGCGCGGGCTCGCCTGCTCTTTCAAGAACTGCGCTTGGTTTATCAAACGTATACCCATATTCGATAGCCCAGTAGTCATAGAGTCCTATGCCAATCATTGCAAAATCACCCTGAACCTCACCTGTATCCATATTGAAGTTAACAGGGTTGTAATCCATTACCGACGAGGTGAATGGTTTGTTGCCACGAATTTCTTCAGAGTTAATTTCTTCCATGGTGTACAGACCCGATGCTTTAAAGTTGTGACGTAGTCCAAGAGTGTGCCCGACTTCATGACACACTAAACCCGACAACAAAGGACCAATAAACCATTCTGGAATTCCATCCAACTCATCTCCGGTTGAGCGGCCATCGTCCGTTGGAGCACCCAATTCAAGAAGATTTAAACTCTCAAGACCAAGTCGAGCAAACGCCATTTGGCTTGCAAGTTGATAAGCTACTAAGCAGTGACGGTCTTCATCACCTAGCCACCCTGCTATTGCAGCAAGGTCATCATTGTTTGCAAGAATTGGGTCAATCGATGCATCAGTTGTAATCCCTTCTTTTCGGGCTTGTAACACTTTTGCACGTTCCATTGGATCAGCCATGCGAATGCGTGGGTCCCATTGAGGATACTGATTTAACCATTGAATGTCTTCAGGACTCATCGCTGCCATTGCTTCTGATGATTTGGGCTGTTGGTTGTACCAACGCCAGTATGCTCGAATCCAACCATCGGTGAGGACGATATCTGCATCGAGAATTTCGCCAGTCATCGGGTGCGCGCGTGATGGACCGATTGCTGTGGCTACGTCATTATGTAACCAACGGAGGAAATTGTACCGAACATCTTCTGGATCTTTTTCCATGTGAACACCGGTCACAGAATCTTGATAATACACTTCTATTGCGTTATCGATTCCAATTTTTCGAAAAGCATCATTCCAATAAAGCACGCCATCTCGTACCCACCTTCGATATCGAACAGGAACGGTATGTTCTATATAAAACACAATAGGTTCATTTGGTGGGCTTAGTGTGAGGTTAGAATCTCGCTTCTGAAGGTTCCAACGATTAATATAGTGAACCCACTTATCTTCATTGTGATACTGTCCTAAGTCGCGGTATGTTGTTCCAAAGTATCCAACACGTTCATCTGCTTTCCGTGGTTTATAACTACTTCGTTCTGGCACTTCGCTGATTGAATAATGAATAGTTTTAAATACGCCGCCACTTGTTGGCATCTCAAACGCAACTTCTAAGTTCTTGGGAAACGATTTCGCTTTTTTAATTCTTACAAGTTTACTATTTGCACCACTAGCAACTGATCCTGCAACCTTTGATGCGTTGTTAACAAGTAAATAATCCAAATCAATAACTGGCTGCCCATTTGGACCAGTCGCAATAATTGGAACATCTATCAACACCTTGTCCGTAAAAATTGTATCGACAGAATCCTTTGATGATTTATCTCCAGAAGATCGAACGGAAACTTCTGGTGAAATAAATGCTAGTCGATCTCCATACTTTCGAAGATACACGTACGCCTCATTACCTTGCAAACCCGCAAATTTCACACCTGCAGATGGGGTAACTGCTATAAAGAATTTTTTGCTGCTCCATCCACGCGGAAGTTCTACAAGGAGTTGTTGCTCTTTGGCGTTTTTCCACAATCCAAATAGTGGAGAAGACCCGTCAACTGTGGAAACAACTTTTGTGTACCCCTCGTTTACTTCGTCAAACTTCTTTGGTTTGCCAAGGGCTGTTGACGCGATTGACGCGATAAGGAAGGAATAAAATAGTTTGTTTTTTAACATGAAATAGCTCCAGTGATTATCTCTTCCCATACGCCTATCTATGGGCTTTTTGTTCGAAAAAAATTGCTTTATACTGCATCGGCTTTGCAATTCGGGACTCAATACAGAACGCATACTAGAGCGCTTTATTGTTGTTCTCGGACCTTAAAAAACTTGAATCAAAGGGCTATTCCAGCAGTGTCGTTGAATCCGACTGCGTGTTTCGGTACTCAGTAAAACGCTCTAGTAAGTCGGGATCGCTCATACCAAGCATTTGAACAGCGAAAAGAGCGGCATTTGTTGCCCCCGCACCACCGATTGCAAATGTTGCTACTGGAATCCCTTTTGGCATTTGAACCGTTGAGAGCAGCGAATCAAGGCCATCAAGGGACCAAGCCTGCATTGGGCAGCCCAAAACAGGTTTTTCTGTGTGTGCAGCCACAACTCCAGCTAGATGAGCCGCTCCACCAGCAGCACAGATAAATAGTTCAATACCGCGTTTTTCAGCGCCAGCGATGTATTCTCGAAGTAATTCAGCGTTTCTATGTGCTGATAACGCGTTGCATTCGTGGAGCACATTGAAGGATTCGAGCATCTCGCTCGCTCTTTTCATCACTGGCCAATCCGAAGCGCTCCCCATTAAAATCCCAACTCGTGCATTTTCAACTGTTGTGTATTTTGTCATACCCACATTCTACCTAATTTCGAGCCTGAACTCATACACTGTAGTAATGAGAGTCGCTGTAATTGGTTCAAGAGGATCGGTCGGGAGAGTGTGTGTACAAGAAATCACCACTCAGGGTCATGTTCCTGTTCCGTTAAACAGAAAAGACGAAATTCCAAATGATGTGCAAGGTGTCATTGTCGCCGCAGTTATTCCCAATAGAGAGTTTGCTGTTCCTTTTGTTGACTGCACAGGTGAGTTGCCAAATACCTCACTTGTACTCCCCGCTATTTTAAAATCAAAATCAATACGGTTACGAATACCCAATTGCATGGCTTCTCTTATTGCACAAGCGCTTGCACCACTACACCACCAATGCACTATTACGAACATCATCGCAACGTGCATGCAATCGGCCTCTGGTGCGGGCTGGCGAGGAGTACAAGCGCTACAACAAAATAATACTGAAGAAATATTTGCTGGGCAACTTGTTAACAACATTTTGCCTCATGAAAAAGCTAAGCAAGAAGAGCGAGCCATAATAAATGATTTGCAAAAATTGTTTAGTTGTAACGTAATTGCAACTTCATTTAGGGTTCCTGTTTTTACTGGGCACATTGCAAGTTTACATATCAAAACCGAAGAGCCTATTGCTACAGAGTTGCTTCCGCGAGCGGAACAGTTTGATCCCCGAACAATGGAAAACAAACGGAATGTTGCAATCGGAAGAATTAGGGTACAAGAAAACACTGCAGACCTTGTGGTCTGCGGTGATCAATTAATGTGCGGAACCGCTATTCCAGCGGTCGCATCAATCGTCTGAACGTAGTTTTGCTAGCACCGTAAAATCTTCTAGAGTTGTTACGTCCTGTTGTGAATCGGTTCCTGCAGCAACATCTCGCAATAGTCGACGCATAATTTTACCGCTTCGTGTTTTTGGAAGTGCGTCAGTAAATTTTAACAAGTCGGGCTTTGCAATTGCTCCAATTTCATCTCCGACATGTTGCCGAAGGGATTGTTTAAGTTCTTCAGATGGTTCGCACCCGCTTGCAAGAGTACAAAATGCAGCAATTCCAGTCCCCTTGATTTCATGAGGAATACCAACTACCGCCGCTTCAACAACTGCTTCGTGACTTACTAAAGATGATTCGACTTCCATCGTACCGAGGCGGTGACCCGAAACATTTATAACATCATCAATTCGACCCATAATCCAAAAGTTTTTGTTTTCATCGCACCGAGCACTATCGCCAGCCAAATACATACCATCAACACGACCAAAATATGTTTCTACAAAACGTTCCCTGTCTCCATAGATACCTCGCAATATTCCAGGCCATGGCTTTCGGATAACAAGTAAACCGCCGGTATTCGTTGGAACTTCAGAACCATCTTCCTCAACAACTGCAGCATCAACCCCAAAAAATGGTCTTGTACAAGAACCTGGAGTTGTGGGTGTTGCTCCCGGAAGCGGTGTCAGCATTTGACCACCTGTTTCTGTTTGCCACCATGTATCCACAATTGGACAATTGTTTCCACCAATTGTTTCTCGGTACCACATCCATGCTTCGGGGTTAATTGGCTCGCCAACAGTTCCAAGTAATCTTAATGAACTTAAATCATGCTTCTCTGGATGTTCGTCTCCCCACTTCATAAATGCACGAATAGCCGTTGGGGCCGTATAAAACTGTGTTACTTTATGCCTATCTACAATGTTCCAAAATCGATCTGGATTTGGAAAATTTGGTGCACCTTCGTACATAAGAGTTGGAACTCGGTTGGGTAGCACACCATAAATAATATAACTGTGACCAGTAATCCAACCAATATCTGCCGTGCACCAGTAGACCTGATCGTTGTCTGGCTTTAGGTTAAACACCCATTTACTTGTTAAGTAGGTGTACACCATGTACCCACCAGTTGTGTGAATAATCCCCTTTGGTTTTCCGGTTGAGCCAGATGTATAAAGCAAAAAGAGCATGTCTTCAGCTTCCATAGATTCACAATGACAATCTTCTTCTTGACCATCACAAACATCGTGCCACCACAGATCGCGCTCTTGGTTCCAAGATACATCGTTGTTGCATCGTTTTAACACTATCACTGTTTCAATTAAAGAAGTAAGTTCTGTAGCTGCATCAACATTATCTTTTAAAGGAACAACTTTTCCACGTCGCCACGAACCGTCGCATGTAATGACGACGGTGCTTTTTGCATCTTCAACTCTATCTGCTATGGCTTGTGAGGAAAAACCACCAAAAATCACTGAGTGTGGCGCACCAATTCTTGCGCATGCGAGCGTAGCGATTGCAAGTTCTGGAACCATCCCCATATAAATTGTAACCACGTCTCCCTTTTTAACACCTTGCGATTTCAACGCGTTTGCAAACTTGCAAACTTCGGAGTGTAGGTCGTAATATGAAAATGTTCTAACTTCACCGAATCCATCGCTGTCTGTTGGTTCCCCTTCCCAAATGATTGCTATGTCATCACCGTGACCCATATTGATTTGGCGGTCAATACAATTGTGACAAATGTTCGTTTTCCCACCGTCAAACCAACGCACATCAGGGAATTCTCCTGTTTGCACTGTGTCCCATCTTTCAAACCAGTCAAGTTCATCGGCAACGTCTCCCCAAAAACCATCCGAATCTTCTATTGATCGTTTGTGTAATGTTTCATACTCTTCCATCGAAGAAATGTACGCGCCACCTATTCTTGAATCAAAATTTTCTGGTGGAGCAAAGATACGATCTTCCTGAAGGATTGACTCGATACTGCTTGTGCCTGTCGTTTTTTGATCTGTCATTTTGGGACTCCAATCTTTTCATCCCATGATACGCTTTACTTTCTTTTTCGCCCCCGCCCGCCTCGTTTAGATACACTTTTTTTTTCGTTTCGTTTTCTGTTTTTGTTTCTTGGGATTTGTGGCTCAACAATATCTTCTATATGTCTAGTGGGCATTTTTGTTATTCCTAGTTCCATCTGCCTTGTTGGGAGGTCAATGGCTGTAATCTGCACAGATACCTGGTCACCGGTAGACAAAACTGCCCCGCTTTTTTGAGCCACAATTCTTCCTGTCCCTTCCATCTTAACCCAGCGATCTGTCCTTTTTGATGACCTTGAAATTGAATCAAATCGTGCCATCCCCTCGACTAAAAATCTTTCTAGAGAAACAAAAACGCCCTGCGTTGAAAAACCTGTAATGATTCCTGTAAATTCGTCTCCGAGATGCTCTTCGTAAAGAAATTGCATAACAAGAAACATTCGCAGGGACCGTTCTGCCTGCTCAGCATTTCTCTCTGTTGAAGAACACGATTCGCCGAGTTCTATAAGTTCTCCTTCAGTCATAACTCGTGGGTCACTTCGAATATTTTGCACAAGTGCTCGCCTTGCTTTGCCACCCTTTTTGGAACTGCCATTATTTGTGTAATCTAAATATGCTGCAATTGTTCGATGGACGGTTAAATCTGGATATCTACGTATTGGGCTCGTGAAATGAGCATAGTGTTTGCTTGCAAGGGCAAAGTGACCTATTTCTGCTGGACTATAAGTCGCTTGAGTTAGAGTTCTCAGCACAGCAAAATGAATTGCTCTGGAAGCATCACTTTCCTTCGTTGCCTGTAACAATCGTTGCAAATCTTCCCGTGCTGGCTCTTCTGGCATCCCAACACCAACACTTCGGGCAAACAGCCGCAACTCTTCCATGTCTTTAAATTTTGGCTCTGGATGAACTCTCCGAAGCAAGGCAATATCAAGACCAGCAAAAGTTCTTGCAACAGCTTCGTTTGCCTCAACCATAAACATTTCGATTATCCGGTGGGTAAATGCACCATCTTCGGGGTGAGCATCAATCACGTGACCATCATCGTCAAACTCTAGCACGACTTCGGGTAACTGCAACTCTATCATTCCATCTTTTCGACGGCGTGAGAGAAGTTTTTTAGCCAATATATCAGCAAGGCGCAATGATTCAATCAATTGTTGTTTGTACTCTCCACCGGTGACAGAGTGCTTGCGTGCTTCTTTTTCATTACCATCAATAAGCGCTTGTGCTTCCAAATACGTCAACCTTTTTTCAGAACGGATAACTGTGTTCTGCAGACGATGGCCAATTACTTTTCCGTTGTTATCAAACCGAATAAAAATAGACTTTGCCCAGCGGCGAACACCTTCTTGTAACGAGCAAACACCATTAGACAACACTTCTGGCAACATTGGAATAACGTGCCTAGGAAGATACACACTGTTTCCTCGCTCTATTGCGCCCTTATCCAGAGCGCTCTCAGGGGAAACAAAACTTGCAACATCTGCAATATGAACGCCCAATTCCCACTCTTTGGTGTCGCTGTCGAATGAAATGTTAATTGCATCATCAAAATCTCTTGCATCAGGCGGATCGATGGTAAATATAAAAGTACTTGTTAAGTCTTCACGATCTTCATCACCAGTTTCTTCAAAATGTGATGATGCCTTCCGCGCTTCTTCCTTTGAAGCTTCATCAAATTCTTCGTGTAGTCCATATGCCAAAACAACCGCCTGTGTTTCAACATCTGGCCTACCAGCATCTCCAAGTACCCGTGTAATAACACCTTCACCGTAATAATCTTTCTCAGGATAATGAAGCATTTCAAAAACAATTTTGTTTCCTGCTTTTGCGTCTTTTGCACCCACATCTCTAATAATAATTGGGTCGTGTAACTCGCGCCCATCTGGCTGTGCAAACCATCCCTTTCCTCTTTTAAACAATGTTCCAACATATTCCCCTCGACCGCGTGAAAGTACTTCTGTAATTCTTCCGGCACTGCCCTTGTCTTTTTTCCACCGACCACCATGAACAATCACAACACGAACGGTGTCACCTGAAACCGCATCTCCCTCAGACCCTGATCCGATATATACATCACCCTCTCGATACCGTTGCGATGGCGTTACAAACCCAAAACCCCTTTTGTTTGACCGGTATGTTCCTGTAATTTCATCTGGAAGTGCTGGAAGCCGAACACAATCATCTCGGCCAATTTCAATCAAACCATCTTCTTCTGCCCTGGATAATGTTTCATCAAAAGCGGTACGGAATTCGTTATCAATACGTAAATCCTTGACAATATTTCGAATTGTTGTGGGGCGATACCCCGCGTGTGAAAGATGATCTAAAAGTTTGTTAAGGAATCGCAGAGGCATACGTTGATGCTAACCCTTCTTTGGTGACGGCGATTTTTCTTTTGGTTTTTTGCTGTCTTTTTTAGTGCTGTCTTTTTTGGGGGTCCTCGATTCTTTTTCTGCCTTTGCATCCTTTTTATAAGAATTGCTTCGGTAGTCTGTCTCGTAGAAACCACTTCCCTTAAAAACAACAGCAGAACCAGCGCCAATGAGCCGCTTTAGTTTCAGTTTTTCACACTCGGGACATTTCTTTTTCACCGACTCTGTCATTTGTTGGAACAATTCAAACTCGTGCCCACAATTCTGGCATTGGTATTCATACGTTGGCATAATTAAGAACTTACTGCTACCTTAGCCGGGCAAATAACTATGTCACCAAGTTGAAAGCCAGTTTGCATAACCATAACAATATGATCCGCCTCATAATCTTCTGACTCTTCCCTCATCAGGGCTTCATGCATTTGTGGGTCGAAGGTATCTCCAAGTTCTGGATTAATCGAAGTTACCCCGCAGTCTGCAAGACCCTGAAGTAGTGAGTCGCGAGCCATTTGAAATCCTTTAATGACAACATCGTCGCTAGCATGTTCGATTGCCAAATTCATCTGTTCAATCGATGGAATAAGGGAGCGAATAATTTGCGCTTTTCCACCATTTACTGCCCTTATTTCATTTTCCACACTGCGTCTTTGGAAGTTTTTAAAATCAGCAAGCGCACGAAGTTTCCCTTCGTTAGCTTCTTCTAACTCTTGTTTCAATTGATCAACTTCTGAGAGCGATTCTTCCACAAGTTCTTCGGTTGTGTCAATTTGGTCTTCGGATGTGTTTGAATCAGTCATCATTTTTTTATTCCTCGTCATAACGAGATCGTCCGCCAGTTACGGCGTCTTTTAATTTTTCCCACAATGAACTTTCGCCTTCGTGGACTGGAATGTGTTCTGTTTTTGCATATTCTTCTAAGAGTTTTCGCTGTTCTTCAGTCAATTTATTAGGGACAGCAAGTCGCACGATAATAACAAGGTCTCCACGCTTTCCTGTTCGAAGATCTGGAATACCCGCTCCTTCGATTTTGAAAACATCGTTAGTTTGAGTTCCACTTGGTATATCTAATTCGTGTGAATTATCAATTGAATCAACTTCGACAGTTGCGCCGAGAGCTAACTGGGTAAACGCAACTGGTACAACCTGAATTAGATGATTACCATCCCGTTCAAATCTAGAGTCGCTTTTTACGCGCACAACGACATGTAAATCACCAGGTACGCCTTCACCACCTTGAGATACTTCTGGAGCTGGTGGTTCGCCCTCACCTGCAACACGTACAGCTTGACCATTGTGAATGCCTGCAGGTATCTTTACGCTGAGTTGTCTGTGAATAGCTTTTCGACCACGACCTTTGCAATCCTCACATTTTTCTGTGATGACTGTACCGCGACCGCGACAATTTGGACATGCTGAAACCATCCTGAACATACCACCGAGACCAGCTTGGGCGACTTTCCCTTGCCCCTGGCACGTATGACATGTTTTTGGCGAAGTCCCAGGTTTTCCTCCACCACCGGAACATGTTTCACACACTGCTAGACGGTCGAACTCAACATCACGCTGTGTTCCTGTCAATACTTCTTCGAGCGTTACTTCAACATCGGTTTCAAGGTCGAAACCGCGGTGCTGTCGAGTTCTCCCACCACCGCGGCCAAAGCCGCCACCACCTAGGATGTCGTTGAACATTGAAAAGATATCTTCAACATTCATCGTGTTGTAGTCGTGTGCTGCGTGTCCTCGACCTCGCAACCCTTCGTGACCGTATTGGTCGTAAATCGTGCGCTTTTGTGAATCTGAAAGTATTTCGTATGCCTCTGCACACTCTTTAAAACTTTGTTCTGCTTCAGAGTCACCCGGGTTGCGGTCTGGATGATATTTCATCGCTAATCGACGATAAGCACGCTTAACCTCTGAACCATCGGCAGAGCGATTTATTCCAAGAACTTCGTAATAACATTTCGTAACAGTCATAGCAACAGCTTGCTTGATTTAGAAAATCGCATTCTCAATTGGGTTGTCATCATCGTTCAAATCAGTAATAACCACATTAGTTGTAAGCAGTAATCCTGCGACTGAAGCTGCATTTTGAATTGCTGTGCATACTACGAGCGCAGGGTCAATAATTCCTGCCTTAATGAGATCTTCATAGCAACGAGTTGAGGCGTTGTACCCAAAGGCACCTGTGCCCTCTTTAATTTTCTCAACAACAACATCACCATCATCACCGCCATTTGACGCGATTAAAGATGCGGGTTCCTCAAGAGCATTTGCAAGAATATCGAAACCGTACTTCGCATCACCTTTTGCACTTTTTCGTGCCTTCGTTAATGCATCAATTGCACGAATATACGCAACACCGCCCCCTGCAACGTATCCTTCTCGTGCTGCCGCGCGTGTTGCAGCAAGTGCATCATCAACACGATCTTTGCGCTCCTTCATTTCTACTTCACTTGTGCCACCAACTTGAATAACCGCAACACCTCCGGTTAACTTCGCGAGGCGTTCTTGTAGCTTTTCTTTGTCGTAATCACTTGAAGAGCGTTCTATTTGAGCGGTGATTTGATTCACTCGTGCTTCAATATCTGATTTCTTACCAGCGCCACGGACAATTGTTGTGCCATCTTTTGTTACAACAACTCGTTTTGCACTACCAAGCTCACTTAGTTCTATATCTTCAAGATTTCTTCCGAGGTCTTCAGAAAAGAATTCGCCACCTGTAAGTGCGGCAATATCTCCGAGCATTGCTTTTCGGCGATCTCCAAAACCAGGAGCTTTAACAGCGCATATTTTCAATGTTCCACGAAGTCGGTTAATAACCAAAGCTGCGAGTGCTTCGTTTTCTACATCTTCTGCAATAAGGAGCAGTGGTTTGCCTGAAGTGACAGCTTTATTGAGCAGAGGAAGCAAATCTGAAAGATTTGTTATTTTCTTCTCAAAAATTAGAATGTTGCAATCTTCAAGTACACACTCTGCGGTCTTTGGATCAGTCATGAAGTATGGGCTTAAAAATCCCTTGTCAAATGCCATGCCTTCAACATATTCCAGTGTTGTTTCTGCTGTTTTACCTTCTTCAACTTCAACAACTCCATCACCGCCAACCTTATGAATGGCCTGAGAAATTATGTCGCCAATAACTTCATCGTGGTTCGATGAAACCATCGCTACTTTTTGAAGGTCGCTTTTGCCTTTACATTCTTTTGACATCGCATTAACTGCATCCGTAGCAATTTTTGCAGCGGCATTGATGCCACGTTGAATAGTGACTGGATTCGCACCAACCGTTGTGTGGCGAAGCCCGTTACTAAAAATTGCATCGGCAAGAATTGTTGCTGATGTTGTTCCATCACCGGCAACGTCTGCTGTCTTCTTTGCAACTTGCTGCACCATTTTGACGCCCATGTTTTGGAAGCGTTCTGGAAACTCCACTTCTTTAGCAACAGATACTCCGTCTTTGGTGACAACTGGGGAACCATAAGCTTTTTGAACAACAACATTTCGCCCTGCGGGTCCCATTGTGATTCCCACTGCTTTTGTCATTCGTTTAATACCTTCACGAAATTCTTCGTGAGCAGCATTTTCATATTTCATTTGTTTTGCAGTCATGTGTATATATTCTCTTTCTTCACTTAAGCATCAACCATGCCAAGCAATTCGCTTTCACGTACGATGAGGTGAGTATCACCTTTTATTTCTATTTCTGTTCCTGAATACTTGCCAAACACAACAACATCATTCTTTTTTACATCTGGTTTGATGCGTTCGCCGTTATCAAGAAGTTTTCCAGGACCTGTCGCAACAACTATGCCTTGCATTGGTTTTTCAGTAGCTGATTCAGGTAAAAAAATACCTGACGCGGTTTGCGTTTCTCGTTCAAGGGGTTTAATTAAAATTCTATCTTCAAGTGGTTTTACTGCCATTTTTAATCTCCAATTTTTGGTGTGTGTTCTGAGTTTGATTTTGTTTTGAATTACGATCTTAGAATCCCATGCCTGGCATTCCGCCCATACCGCCCATGCCTGGCATTCCACCCATGCCACCCATGCCACCCATGCCGCCCATTGGATCCATGCCACCCATTTCTGGAGTTTCTTCTTCATCTGATGGGACATTTGTAATAATGCAATCGGTCGATAGCATCATGCAAGCAACAGAGGACGCATTTTGTAAGGCGCAACGATCTACTTTCGCAGGTGTAAGAACACCATCAACTAACAAATCGCCATACTCAAGAGTAAGCGCATTGAATCCGTTGCTTCCTGTCATCTCTGATACCTTCGACACAACAACTGTGCCTTTTACTCCTGAGTTATCTGCAATTGTTTGAAGCGGCAACACAAGAGCATCGCCAATAACATCAAACCCAACCTTTTCATCGCCCCTTGCGGATTTTTTTGCCTTTTTAAGGGCATCGATTGAACGAATGAAACTAACTCCGCCGCCTGGAACAACCCCCTCTTCAATTGCTGCTCTTGTAGCGTGAAGTGCGTCCTCTACCCTTGCCTTACGTTCTTTGAGTTCTGCTTCAGAAGCTGCACCAACATTTATTTGAGCAATACCGCCAGCGAGTTTCGCCAAACGTTCTTGAAGTTTTTCTCGATCATAATCTGAAGTGCTCGCATCTATTTCTGTTCGGATTCTAGCAATCCGAGTTTGGATATCTTTTGATGTGCCTGCACCCTCGATAATTGTTGTTTCTTTATTTGTTACTTCAATTTTCTTAGATTGACCTAGTTGTGTGAGACTAATATTCTCAATATCGACACCGAGATCCTTCATGATAGCTTCACCACCAGTAAGAATTGCTATGTCTTCAAGCATTGATTTTCTTCGATCGCCATATCCTGGGGCTTTTACCGCAACAACTTGCAACACGCCTCGCAGTTTATTTATCACGAGAGTTGAGAGTGCTTCGCCAGTAATATCTTCAGCAATAATTAAAAGAGGTCGCTTGGCTTCCATTACTTTTTCAAGAAGTGGAACTATTTGTTTTGCTGATTCAATTTTATCTTCATAAATGAAAACAAGTGGTTTATCTAAAACCGTTGTCATGTTGTCGACATCGGTTACAAAGTTTGGACTAAGAAAACCTCGGTCAAACTGCATGCCTTCAACAACATCTACGGTTGTGTCAAGAATCTTACCCTCTTCGACAGTGATGACACCATCTTTTCCAACTTTTGAAAAAGCCCTCGCCATAATCTTCCCAATTTCTGGATCGTTGTTCGCAGAAATGGTTGCAACTGCTTCAATATTGTCTTCGATTGATTGTGACATTTCATCGATTGATTTTGTTACTGAGGTTACTGCGTTTCGAATTCCTCGGACCACAGCGTTTGCATCGCAACCAGATGCTAAATGCCTAAGACCACTTTTAAATATTGCTTCTGCAAGCACAATCGCTGTAGTTGTACCATCACCAGCATCGTCAGATGTTTTTGAAGCGACCTCTTTAACAAGTTGAGCACCTTGGTTTTCTATCTTGTCGCGAAGTTCGATTTCTTCAGCGACTGTTACCCCATCTTTGGTCACAGTTGGTCCGCCCCATGATTTGTCCAATATTGCGTTCCGTCCACGGGGACCAAGAGTTGATTTCACTGCGGTAGCGAGTTTTTCAACACCCCTCAACATCTTTTTTCGGGCTTCTGCATCGAAGGCCAGTTCTTTTACTGCCATTTGTCATACTCTCCTTATCGAACCCGGTTGTGTGTGGGTTACTTCCTATTTTGCTAATGGCACAACGCCATAGATGAGCAAATACAGGTACAAATCCCGCGCCAAACGTACGTCCAAAACGCCCATTTTAGTCACTATGGAGCCCTTCCTACCGCCAACACCCCACTAACTCCACCCATCCCTGCCATCGTGGCAGACACCCGTGTTCACTAGGGGTTACTCCGATGAACGAAGTAGTTCGTTTATTGTGGGTGGAGGTGTTACAAGTGCTCGGCGGATCCAGAGTGTATTCCGAACAAGATACCCTAGACCAATGACTATTAGTGAAATACTCATCACCATCACTATGAGTCCCAAAGTGGCTGTCCCTGAATTTGGAGTTGATGCAACGAGAAGGGTTCTGCCAATGATAATCACCACAAGCGTAGCAAGTAAATCGTTCATCCTTTGACGACTCCCTTGTGCTTGGCGAAATGCTCGGCTACGTTGACCTAGGCGAGGAATAAGTTTTCGAAAACCTGAAAAAATAATGCTAGTTGAAATAACTGGCAGGCAAGTGTCAAGCAACATGTTGTATACCGGAGACAAGTCTCCCAATGAAAGTGAAAAGTAGTTCACTGCTAGCATATTTATCGACCAAAGCAAAATCCCTGAGCCTGTTAGCATGATTCCAGTTCTGCAGCCTACCAGTTCTTTACGTTGGCACATTCGCATTAAAGGTGTGATGTTAAGAAATGCCAACAAACCCATACTAGCTGCAGCCCACAAAAATGCGTTCGCAGGAAGCTCTCTCAACGTGTCTGGGATTGGTAGTTGTGAGGGTGATGAAATAAGAAGCGCTGTTACAGCCAGAATAATTGAAATGAAAAATGAAATGACAATTCCAGAAATCGCATTCCCAATAATTTTTGGATTTTGTATTGGGGTTAACCGGCGGGAAGCTGGGTCAATCGATTCAATGATTGTGAGACGAATAGGTTCACCACATTCAGGACAATCTCCATCGGCAGCTAAATTTCTAAGTTCATAACCACAACGGATGCAGGGCAGCGGCAACACAACAACCATGTGGTTTAAGCTATCTACAATAGGTGATTTGGATGGATTTTCAGTTACCATTTTAAGAGAGCGTTATACTCGTACATACCATGACACATTCAGCACTCATTCATAAGATTCAGGAATTACGAGAAAACATCTCCTCAGTGTACATGGGGAACGCTATGGCCATCGACCGAGTTGTCATTTCATTGCTCGCAAAGGGTCATATCCTTATTGAAGATGTCCCAGGAGTAGGAAAAACCGTACTAGCAAGTGCTGTAGCGAAAAGCGTTGATGGCTCCTTTGCCCGAATTCAATGCACGCCTGATCTTCTCCCAAGTGATATTACGGGAATCAATATGTTTAATCGCACGAGTTCTGATTTTACATTCCAGCCCGGACCAATTTTTAACAATATCGTTGTTGCAGATGAAATCAATAGAACAACCCCAAGAACTCAATCCGCTTTGCTCGAAGCAATGAGTGAATGTGCTGTAACTATCGATGGAAACACAAGATCCCTGCCATCTCCTTTTATGGTAATCGCAACGCAAAATCCGTATGAATTTGAAGGAACATATTTTCTTCCCGAAAATCAACTTGATCGGTTTTTGATGAGAATTAATCTTGGATACCCTTCTCCAAACGATGAGCACCGTGTGATTAAACAACAACCAGCTCAAACAACATTGCAAACATTGCAACCAATCATGTCTACTGAAGAAATTGTTGGGGCTCAAGAATTAACTAATTCAATTAAACTTGCTGACTCACTTGTTGAGTACATCATTGCACTTTCAACTGCAACCCGCAGGGCGGAAGATCTTAGAGTTGGAATAAGTACTCGTGGTGGTCTTGCGCTTGCTCAGGTCGCGAAAGCAACAGCACTTCTTGATGACCGTGATTATTGCATTCCTGAAGACATTGTTTCAAATGTAGTCGCTGTTTGCTCGCACAGAATTGTAAGTAGAGCATACATACACGACGGGGATACCAACACCACTCGGCGTGTTATGCAACAGGTTCTAGAAACTGTGCCTGGCCCAAGTTAACTTTACAGAGGTTTGCAGTAGCCATTCATTTGCTGCTGTTTCGTACAAAACTATGGGCAAATAACACCTATATCTGGAAAATTACGATAATAACCATCGTAATCTAATCCATATCCAACAACAAATTCGTCTTCTATTTCAAAGCCTACATATTCGCAAGGTACCTCCATTGCTGAGGGTAGTTTTTTGCGGAGCAAAACGCATGATTGAATTGATTTTGGGTTAAGTTCTTGCAACTTTCCTCTGATTCTGGTTAGCGTTTTACCTGAATCGAGTATGTCATCAACAAGCAAAACATGCATGTCTTTAACATTAGGAAGTTTGCCAATCACTGGGTCGCTGTTTGTTTGTGTTGATTTTCCAATGTAACTACTCGCAGTCATCAGTTGAATACGAATTTTCATTGGAAGATGTCGCATAAGGTCTGCAACAAAAATTAGAGAACCGGTCATCACCGCAACTAATGCGATTTCCTGATCTGCATCGACATCTTCCAAATGTTTTGTTATTGCCTCTCCGAGTGAACGAACTCTATCTGAAATAGCTCCACGCGCAATCAAAATACGATCTATATCTCTAATCATTATGGTGTTCCTTGAATCCAAGTCAAAGTTAAATATGCAAATCCTAACAGTGTCGAAAATGCTACGGCATCGGTAATCATTACAAGAAAAATAGCAGATGCCTGGGCTGGGTCAGCTCCTATTTTGCGCATTAGTAATGGAATTGCTGCACCGGTAAACGTAGCAATACTCATCGAAACAACCATTGCACACGCAACGATTAACCCGAGCTTTGCCGCAAGTTCCTCGTTTCCAAAAAGATACAATAAAACCGAAACGCTTCCACCAATTGTAACTCCTGCAATTAAGCCAACAAATAGCTCTCTTCTCATGAGAGGAATAATTCGATCCTTTCGTACTTCATCCAACACTATTCCTCGAAGAGTAACCGCTAATGCTTGGTGTCCTGCGTTTCCTGCGAGTGCTGCAATAAGTGGCATAAAAACTGCAAGTAACGCAACTTCTCTTATAAGAGATTCAAAACCAAGCACAACATAAGTAGCGGGCAACATCATGATTGCTGAAATAATAAGCCAGGGCATTCTGCCTTTTAGTTTTTGACTCAAACCAGAATACACTGCTTCTCCTGCTCCAGCACCAACTGTTTTCTGAACGTCTTCGGTTTGTTCTTCTTCGATGATGTCGATTACATCGTCAAATGTGATAATTCCAAGCAGGCGATTTGATGCGTCGATTACTGGAAGCATCTCGTACCCATACCGTTCAAACTCTCTTGCCACCTGTTCTCGATCTGTATCGCTATGAACTGCTGCAATCTTATGCTCCATGGTATTTGCTACGGTTGCATCTGATTGACCGATGAGTAATGCACGCATACTCACAATACCGACCAACTCATCGTTCGTATTAGTCACGGGTAAATCTTTCACATGCTCTGGTAGTTCACGTTCCCGAAGCACTTCAACAACCTCAGTAATTGTCATTTCTTCAAAGAGGGAAACAAAATCCGTCGTCATAATGCCAGCAGCCGACTCTTCTTCATAATCACAAAGTTGTTGAAGTTTCCTTGCATAAGAAACTGGCATACAAGCAAATAGCTGTCCAACATATTCTGTATCAAGGCTACGAATGATGGAAGCGGCATCATCAGGTGCCATAATTGTTAAAAGCGTGGCGGCATACTCTTTGCGTTTGTCGTCGAATAAATCTTCAACAATCGTGACAGCAAGAGGAACCTCCATTTCTGAAAGAGCTTCTGCCGCAGATTGATCTTCCATGAGCTCGATCAATTCAGCGGCTTCTAAATCATCGAGATCTTCAAGTGTATCCGCGGCATCTGCTGCTTTTTGTTTTGTTACTGCAGTTGCAAGCGCAGATATATCGATAGTGTGGGCTAGTAGATTTGCAACATGCTGATCCTCGGGCGACACTGTTTCGGTGACTTCTACAATTTTGTCATCTTCTGTTGGAATAGGCTCCTTGGTCATCGTAAGCGATTGTATGAGAGCAAGCGTTTTAATGCTCAATCATCTCATTTAATGTTTGGGGCGCCTGATTGCCGGCTTGCCAAGTCTTGTTCCCTCTCCGGTTGGTTCCTCTTCATCAGATTCGAAACGAGGTAAGTTTTCCCCCACCACTCTTCGACCGGTGTAGTGGTCATAGATTATTTGCACAGCTTCTGCGGGGTCGTCGACAAGAGAAAACAGATCCATATCGTCAGTATCAATTGTTTGAAACTCGTCAGCAAGGGTGTTTCGCATCCATTCAATCAAGCTTGACCAATATGCTTTACCTACCAAAACAACAGGAAACGGTTGAATCTTCAGCGTTTGGATAAGGGTGAGGGACTCAAAAAACTCATCTAATGTTCCAAATCCACCAGGGTAAATCACAAACCCACGTGCATATTTAACAAACATCACTTTTCGTATAAAAAAGTACCGAAAATCAAGTTCTAGGGTTTGGAAGGGGTTTGCGTCCTGCTCTTGTGGAAGCGCGATATTCAGGCCAACAGAGGTTCCACCAGCCTCGAAAGCACCGCGGTTCGCTGCTTCCATAATTCCGGGGCCTCCTCCAGTAATCACTGCAAACCCAGCTTTAACGAGTTGAGCACCACATTCAACCGCTGATTGATAATTCGGATCATCTTGAGGAAGGCGTGCTGATCCAAACACAGAGACAGCGGGGGGGAGTTTGCAAAGAGCTTCGATAGCTTCGACAAACTCTCCTTGAATACGAAGTACTCGCCAGGATTCTTGTGAAAGGCTAGTATCGGGCATTGTTATAAAATCCTTGTTTTTGTTGTAAGTGCTTGTAAATACTCGGGTTGCACATGTTGATTTGATTTAATAATGAAATATGTTAGAATGGTTGGGCTATGGCTACCTCAAAGACAACCACAAAAAAGAATACCGTAAAACGAACAACAAAGAAAGCCGCGACAAAGCAATCAAGTGGTAAAAAAACCTCAATTGATACGTTTTCTGCTGCTGTCAGTTACTTACTTAATCAAACAGATTATGAGCGCATGCGAGTCGTTCAGTATGACGAGAGCACTTTCAAACTTGACAGCATGAAATCCCTGCTCAATGCGATTGGAAATCCCCAAGATAAGGTGGCAATGATACACGTTGCTGGTACTGTCGGAAAAGGTTCAACAGTTGCAATGATTACCTCCATGTTGCAGGGGAACGGATACGCAGTTGGAGCATACACTTCACCGCACCTTATCGATATACGCGAACGTATTGTTGTAAACAGCGAGATGGTCAGCGAAGAATCATTTACCGAGTTATTAAAGATTGTTGTTGACGCTGCGACAAAAAACAAATTAACCCCAACATTCTTTGAGTTAATTACAGCAGTTGCATTCAAACATTTTGCTGACGAAGCTGTTGATATTGCCGTAATCGAAACAGGTCTCGGTGGAAGACTAGATTCAACCAACGTCATAACACCACTCATGACTCTAATCACAAAAATTGATTTAGATCATACTAATATTTTAGGCGATACTGTTGAAGAAATAGCGCGTGAAAAAGCGGGCATTTTTAAGCCATCGGTCCCCGCAATTAGTGCTCATCAGAACGAAGAAGTTACGAGTGTATTAAAAACTTGCGCTGAATCAACGGGCACCGAAGTAAGCGTCATTGCACAAGACATTGAGTTCAGTGCGCGTTTTGGAGGTGGTGCAGATGGAAAACAACACACTCGGATTTGTGTTATTACCGAAGACGCACAATACATGCACATCCCTGTTCCGCTAGATGGTGAACACCAAGCAACAAACTGTGCATTAGCAATCTCTGCGATTAACCAACTTAAAAAATTCGGATACAAATTTAATAACATTGATATCTACGACAGTCTTGCAAAAACTAGAATTAGTGGTCGTATGGAGGTCGCCTGGGAACGACCTAAAATTATCGTTGATGGCGCACACAATCCAACTGCTCTACAAACACTTATTAAATCAGTTGGTGCTCATGTTCCATATGACTCTATGGTTTGCGTGTTTGGGTGCTGCCAAGATAAAGATGTTACAGGGATGCTTGAGCGAATTTCACTTGGCGCTGACAAGATAATCTTTACTAAAGCCCAGGGAAACCCAAGAGCTGCTGAACCACATATTCTCCAAAAACAATTCGCCAAAATTAGTGGCAAAATGACCCAAGTCGCTGAAACACTCCCAGAAGCATTAGAAATTGCTGCTCAAGCTGCCAGCCGAGAAGATTTGATCTGCGTAACAGGTAGTTTTTACCTTGTGGGAGAAACCAAATCCCATCTAAGCAAGCTTGCTGCAAAAAAATAACTAATACTGCTGTATCCTGCCCCACTTATGACCAGCAAGCCTCAAAAAACTGTGGTTCACCGGTATTGCGCTGAAGTTGCAAGCGAACTTGAAACGCGCTGGCAAGGTTGCTGGAAGAATGATGCCATTTATTCCATAGGTAATCCTGGTGACCAGGGTTTCGATGAGTCTAAACCAAAATTTTATTGTCTCGATATGTTTCCCTACCCAAGTGGCGAGGGGCTACATGTTGGTCACCCAGTGGGATATATTGGAAGTGACATTATTTCTCGTTTCAAGCGAATGAGTGGGTACAACGTACTTCACCCAATGGGGTGGGATGCGTTTGGATTACCTGCTGAACAATACGCTATTGAAACTGGTGTCCACCCTGCCATCACAACAAAAAAAGCAATCGATACTTTTCGTGGGCAATTACAACGAATTGGTTTTTGTTACGACTGGTCTCGAGAGTTTGCGACCATAGATCCAAACTATTACAAATGGACGCAGTGGATTTGGCTCAAAGCATATAACTCCTGGTTCGATCCAAAATCGAAAACAGCAAAACCTATTCAAACACTACTCGATGCACTGGATTGTGGTGAAATAGTTTGTGAACCAATACCGTGGGAGTCAATGGGCGAGGAATCAAAAAGAGCATACATTGATGATCATCGACTTGCGTACCTCGGGATGCAAGTTGTGAACTGGTGTCCAAAACTTGGAACCGTCCTTGCAAACGAAGAAGTAATTGATGGAAAAAGTGAGCGTGGCGACCACCCCGTCTTTCGTAGACCATTGAAACAATGGATGTTTCGAATTACAGCATTTGCGGATCGCTTGCTAGAAGATTTAGACACTCTTGATTGGCCTCAATCAACTTTGCGTATGCAACAAGAATGGATTGGTAGAAGTGAAGGTGCAGACATCGATTTCACAATACCCGATTGTGAAAAGTCGATCAGGGTCTATACCACACGTCCCGACACCTTGTTTGGCGTAACGTTTATGGTTCTTGCTCCTGAACATCCACTTGTAGATGAACTCATTGCTTCCCCACCAAAGGGTTGCAATGGGAACAAACTCTCTGAATATGTCAAAGAAGCAAGAAACCGAGCTGACGTAGATCGTATGGCTGACACCAAGGAAAAAACTGGTGTTTTTTCTGGGTTATACGCAACGAACCCCGCAACAGGAAATCGCATTCCAGTTTGGATAGCTGATTATGTTCTGATGGGATATGGTCATGGCGCAATTATGGCTGTACCTGCTCACGATCAACGTGATCATGATTTCGCAGAAGCGCACGATATTGAAATTGTTGAAGTTGTAAAGCCAAACATTAAAACCGAAGGTTGTTTTTCCGGACACGGCACCGCAATTAATTCTTCTAGTGACTATCTATCGATTAATGGACTTCAAACACCAGAAGCTAAGCAAAAAATTATTACGTGGCTAGAAGAAAACAATATTGGGGTTGCAAAAATTAATTACCGACTAAGAGATTGGCTTTTTTCAAGACAACGGTACTGGGGTGAACCGTTTCCAATAGTATTTGATGGTGAGGGGAAACATTATCCAATCAGCGAGCACTCGTTACCAGTCAAACTTCCTAATTTGGAGGATTACACTCCAGCGGAATCTGATACTCCACAACCATTGTTAGCAAAAGCCACTGACTGGTTACACACAACAGCTGGCGAAGCTGGTGTAGACCCTTCTCTGCTTCCACCAGACACTCCGGTTACCCGTGAAACAAACACTATGCCTGGATGGGCAGGTTCTTGTTGGTATGAAATTCGGTTCTGTAGCCCACATGACAATAACCGATTTGTTGATAAAGATTCTGAAAAATATTGGATGGGTGGCGGCATCGATTTGTATGTTGGTGGAGCTGAACACGCCGTACTTCACCTGTTATATGCGAGGTTCTGGCACAAACTTTTGTTTGATCTTGGAGAGGTTACATGCAACGAACCTTTTCAAAAACTGTTCCACCAAGGCATGCTCACAAGTTACGCGTATCAAAGAAAAAACAAATCACTCGTTGCATCAAACTTGGTTGAAGAACGAAACGATTCGTTTTATGAAATAGAGACAGGCGAAGAGCTTGAACGTGTTGTTGCTAAAATGAGTAAGTCACTCAGAAACGTCGTTAATCCTGATGATGTTATCTCTGAGTACGGTGCCGACACACTTCGCTTATACGAAATGTACATGGGACCACTAGAGGCTTCTGCTCCCTGGAACACAAGAGACATCGTTGGTGTTCATAGATTTTTACAAAGAGTTTGGCGTCTGGTCATTGACGAATCAACTGGGAATGCTCGAGAATCTCTACAGTCCGATTCAAGTGAACTCGTAGAGCGTTCACTGCACGCAACTATCGCTAAGGTTACTCAAGACATTCCAAAACTCTCATACAACACTGCCATTGCATCAATGATTGAATTTGTAAACACCGCAACCTCAGCAGGTACAATAACCGCCAACCAAGCCGATTCTTTTGTTCGACTGCTCTCTCCATTTGCACCACATATATCACAAGAGTTGTTCTCTAAAATTGGTCGCACTGGATATGTCTCTAACCAATCTTGGCCAGAATTCAATCCAGAACATCTTGTTGCTGATGTTGTTGAAATGCCGGTTCAAATTATGGGCAAGGTGCGAGGTAGGATTTCAGTGCCCACAAACGCAAATGATAAACAGGTAGAAAAATGCGCACTTGAAAATGAGAACATTAGTCAGCTCCTTGAAAATCTCACGGTACGAAAGGTAATTGTCGTGCCAAACAAAATTATTAACATAGTTGCAAATTAAGAATAAAAATATGACAAACGACTTTAACATTTTAGAATTTTCTGGCCTTTCAAACGATCAGCCATGGGAATTAGAACACTCAACACCAACAGATTTGCGTGCGGTTATCTCTGGCGAACAAATTGAATCCATGGAGGATGTTGGTAAGGCAATTGCTTCGTTTGTTGGTGAAACCATCGAAGCAGAAGAAGTTGAAGCACCAAGCGGTGAAATTCTGTGGGCTATGCGTGCCAGAGTTAGTGGGCTTCCAACCGATTGCATGATTTGGGCTGAGCGACTAAATAAAGCAACTCTTGAAGCCGCTGAAATAGAATCGGGATGGGTACTTGCATTACAAACTGTATTGCATAATGGTGATCCACTTACTCATTTTTCAAATTTAATTAGATTGTTGGGGGGTCTCGATTTACCAACACACAGCGTTTGTGACCTTCCTACGGGAAGATGGTTCCCACAAGACATCATTAAGTCTGTGTTTGTTGAAGATGAAATTGAACCCCCTGAAGAAATACTCTGGATCACACGCCTTGTTGAGGCACCCGAGGGTGGTGATCCAGAAGAAAGCTGGGCGTGGGTTTCGACTCACGGGCTTACTCGATGCGGTAGAGCAGAGTTAGAAATGTTTGGTGTACCAGCGGTGCTTTCTTCAGAAGCCGTCCATCTTATCGATGGGCTGGCTGCTCTTACTCTTGAGACTTCGCTTCCACCAGAGGGTCAACCGATTTCACTTGGTTCAAATTTATTGGTGTCACTCATGGGGTGTAAAAAAGCAATGGGTTTTCTTCAAGATGGAATGCCGGGTCGAGAAGATCGAACAATTCCTTCTGTTGTTATCGCCTCACATGACGGTGCCTGTGTCTATCCTAAAGATGCTCTGGAAACTTTGCATTTAGGTGAAACCGCTGTCATGAAAACTTTGCGAAGTACAAACCGTCAGTCTTTATTAGCAAAGTCTCAATGGGATTTACTTATCAAAACCGCAACCCATATTGGCGAGAGTGAACACGCGGCCTGTCTTGTGCAGGTTCCATGGGCAAATACCGAAGATGAAGAAGCTCCACGAGAATATCTTTGGTTTAGGGTTGTTAAGGCACAAAAGAATTCCGTTACCGGAGAACTTGCACACAAACCAGCACTTGTAACCTCGTTGGAAGAAGAGCATCGAGAAGAAATAACTCCAGATGATATTTCCGACTGGGTTTTAATGACACCAGTTGGACCCATGGGTCCTGGCGATAGTGAAGCTATCGATGAGTTCCTTGAACAGTTTAAAGGTTAAGAACTATTAACAACCCAAGTGATAATAGTGCAAGGACGACGAAGAAGAATGCAACTCTTGCTGTGATAGGCATTGGCGGAGAATCGTATTGCAAATCATCTTCACCAAATCTTTCAAGTTCACCCCAATCGATGTCAATCGAATGACGTTTATTATCTAGCAACACTTTCTTCGCCATTTCAACATCTTCTCGCTTAACCTGGAGTGGCACACCGTGCTGCCCGCCTGCCAAATTCACTCCGACTCCAATACTGGATGTTGCAAACACAAACGCCTCAATTCCATGATCACGCAATACAATTGCAAGAACGTTTGCTTCAAATTCCGTCTGTGGAAAAACCAGTGTGACAAGATCTTTACTCATGAGAAACTGTCCTCGTCACTCAGCTGGGGTTTAATCACATCAATAATTCGGTCTTCTCGAGGAAGTAACCACCTTAACTTTCTCTCAACCATCTTTAAAAAGACAGATCCACGAACTCTTCCAAAACTTCCTGTGTTGTGGATGGGAATAATGCTTTCAGCTATCAATGCCTCAATCATAAGTGATGGAAAAATTGAACGCTCTGATGCCATAATCGGAACTTTGGTAAATTGATCATACGCTTGTACCATTGATTGAATTGTGTTCCCACGAAATGTGTCTGGCCATTTGTCTACATCTTCCGCATTTCCAATCCTCATAGAAAACTGGAGTGCGCCGTTTGCAATGTCGGTTATTCTTGGGCTCACCCGCAATGAATCAAAGTCAATGACCGCGATAATTTCTCCATCCTTGTACAGTGTATTTCCCGGGTGCCAGTCTCCGTGTACAACGTTTGTTGGAAGAGAATAAAACCCAATAGCGTCAACTTTTTTATTCGCCATTTCGTACTGCTCTCTTATAAATCCAATTGTGTCAGCCACCCCCTCAAGGTCGTTGGGGGTTTCGTGTTTTTCCAAAATGTCGTAAACTTCAGAAATAATCCTATAAAAATTATCCCCTTGATGATAGATTTGTTTTTTTACGTTAGGTTCGTTTGGAAAATCGTTAAGTATGTCGTGAAAGTGTGCAAGAACTCTTCCCGATTCCGCAGCTGCAGGATTTGTTTTATCAAATCTTTTTCCGTGTATAAAACTGAATAATTCGTAAATTCTGTTGTCGTGTTCAACATACGTGTCCCCATCAACTGTGTTCATAAGACCGGCAACAGGGAACCTGTGTTCTGCCAATCTCTTTTGGACAGCGTGGGTGAATTCAACAAAATCCTTCACGTCATTACCAACCGCGCGTCTCTTAAGTAAATATTTACCTTTGGAAGATCCTACTAGCATTTTGGCGGCTCGACGAGATCCCTTCCGGTAATCGGAAAGTCGCTCAATTGAGCCAATGTCGTATCTACTTAGAACTATTGCAAGATCTTGACCACCAATTTCTTCGGCTACTATAGAATCATCAACAAGAGGGCCAAGGCGAGGAGTTCGATCTACATTGTCGGCATCGTTTTGCACAAGTGATAGTTTATGCCAATTAGAGTTTTATAGCGAAGGTTTGGGACAGTTTCAGACTCGTTGCTATTCAGCGTTTTGAACCTGTTCCTTAATTCGGTCAACAGCGCCTTTGATTTCGACAATTCGTCGGCTTGTATCGCCATCAAGGCATTTACTTGCAATCGTATTTGATTCTCTTAACATTTCTTGAGAAAGGAAATCGAGTGTTCTTCCTACTGGTTCTTGGTCACATCCATTAATCAACTCTCTAAACTGAGTGAGGTGACCCGCTAAGCGAGATATTTCTTCAGCAATATCTGTTTTTTCAGCAAACACAGCAACTTCGCGAAGCACATCTTCTTCTTCAACGTTTTTACCAATTTCTGAAAGTAGATTCTGAACTCTTTGGCGAAGACGTGTTTGATATTCCTCGACGATTTGTGGTGCGCGTTCTCTAATCAAAGATAGATGTTCTTCAATTTTAACGAGGTGAACACAAAGATCTTCCTCTAGGTCTTTTCCCTCGCGCTTTCGCATCTCTATTACATCGTTGCACGCACCTTCAACAAGAGTCATGAGCTCGGACCTATTCCTGATTGCAACATCATCATCTGTGTCGCTGTTTAGAACTCCGGGTAACGTAAGTAGACGGCTTACATCTACCGAAACAGATGGATCAACCCCTTTAATCTGATCAATGTAATTAGCCAACACCTCTTTGTTTATTGTTGCAATTCCATGCTCAGATGTATCAATAAACTTTACGTTTACAGTCACGCTCCCTCTTGAAATTAGTTTAGATACTGCAACATCTATTTCTGTTTCAAGACTTTGCAGAGGTTCGGGGAGCCGAACATTTGCTTTGTAAAACTTGTTGTTAACTGTTCGAATTTCTACTTGCAGAGAAACCCCGTCTTTTCGGCTAGAAGTACTACCGAATCCCGTCATAGAACGAAGCATGATTATTGTGTTCCGTCCGCTGGTGCATCGTTTGTTGCGGGAGCAATCGGTTCAACTGGTGTATCCGTTGATACTACCGCGGGAGTGTCGGGCTGCGCTTCAACTGCAACAGTCTTGCTTTCCACAAGGTTTAATGCAACAGCCAAACCAAGAAACAAAATAAATGCAACAACCGTCATCACTGTTAACGCGTCACCTACTCGACCACCAAAAACCGTGTCGGTACCTCCTCCACCCGCGCCACCAAATGCTGCTGCGAGTCCGCCACCCTGTGGGCGTTGAACCAAAATAATTAATACCATCGCAACCGAGATTACGATGAGTGCAATTGTAAGGATGAGAAATGTGTTATTCATAACTAAAGTTCCAAATAGTGTTAGGAATTTTTCGCCGCCATAATAATGGCAATAAAGGAATCTGCTGACAAAGATGCACCACCAACGAGTGCTCCGTCTATGTCATCACAGGAAAATAAATCAGCTGCATTTTCGGGCTTTACCGAACCGCCATACTGAATACGAGTTTGTTGAGCAACATTTGAGTCATACATTTCATCTAGTGTTGAGCGAATAGAAGCATGTACGCTTTGTGCATCTTCAGGAGTAGCTGTTTTTCCTGTACCGATTGCCCAAACCGGCTCATACGCAATTACAACTGATCCCATCTGTGTTGCGGAAACTCCTGAGAGGCCCATTCTTAATTGAGAAAGTACAACTGTAAGTGTTTCACCAGAAACATGTTCCTCTAATGATTCACCAACACAAAGTACTATTTGGAACCCCTGCTCAACTCCAAACGTAACTTTTTGAGAAATCAATTCATCGGACTCATTAAATATATGCCTGCGTTCACTGTGCCCAATGAGAACACTTGTAACGCCAATGTCTTTGAGCATTGAAGCACTCACTTCACCTGTGAACGCACCGCTTTCTTCGTTAGACATGTTCTGAGAACCCAAACAAACTCTAGAAGAGTCAACGACACTTTCTACTGCTTGTAAATAGGGAAATGGTGGGTACACCACAACATCACACGATTCGCAGTTTTCAACACCATCCACGATAGAACTTGCAAGCTGCATACCAGACTCAATGCCTGTATTCATCTTCCAGTTGCCGCCAATAATGGGTGTTCTCTTCGTCATCTGAACGGCGAAGGATACCAGAAATAGCGCCATTCCTCTCAGTTGACACGCATCAGAGTATAATCCGACCTTTGAAAACCCTGCTTAAAGGGACAGGAACCTACTCTCATGCCACCAAGTGCTTCAGAAATACGAAAACAGTTCATAGAGTTCTTTACTGAGCGATGTGGACATACTGAAGTACCATCAAGTGCGGTTGTACCACATGATGACCCAACCCTGCTCTTTACAAATGCGGGCATGAACCAATTCAAAGATGTTTTCCTAGGTCGTGGAACCCGACCCTACACAAGAGCAACAAATACACAAAAATGTATTCGAGCTGGCGGTAAACATAATGACCTTGAAGATGTAGGTAGAGATACGTATCACCACACTTTTTTTGAGATGTTGGGGAATTGGTCTTTTGGAGATTATTTCAAGGAAGAAGCAATTCGCTGGGCATGGGAATTATTTACCGATGTTTGGGGGCTAGATAAAAATCGTCTGTATATAACTGTTTTTTCTGGTGATAAAAAAGATGGACTAGAAGCCGACATCGAAACCGAAAATATCTGGAAAGAACTTACCGACATAGATCCTTCGCACATCTCACGTTGGGATCGAAAGGATAATTTCTGGGAAATGGGTAACACGGGTCCATGCGGACCATGTAGTGAAATACATTACGATTGCACCCCCGATGGAAACGGCGGTCATCTTGTCAACATGGATGATCCAAACGTCATAGAATTGTGGAACCTTGTGTTCATCCAATTTAATCGGGGCGACGATGGAACATTAACTCCACTTCCAAATCAACATGTTGATACTGGAATGGGATTTGAAAGAATCGTTCGTGTTTTACAAGGAAAAACAAGCAATTACGACACAAACCTGTGGACCCCCATATTTGATTCCATTCAAAACCACACCAACTCAAAACCATATGGTGGAGCAGTGGATGATCACATCGATATTGCATATCGCGTACTAGCAGATCATGTCCGTTGCCTTGTTGTAGCTATTGCTGATGGTGGACGCCCCGGTTCAGCCGGAAGGGAATATGTTCTTCGACGTATTTTACGTCGCGGGGTTCGGCATGCCCACCAAACTCTTGGTGTTGAGGGGCTGTTGTTGTGTAAACTTGTTCCCGCCGTTGTTGAAACTTTGGGAGATGTTTTTCCAGAAATTGCTTTGCAACAAAAACAAATAGCACACATCATTCAAGATGAAGAAGAGAGTTTCTTAACAACACTTGATCGTGGAATTGAACTTTTTGAAAAAGCTGTAAACAGTGGTGACGGGAAATCTATCGATGCAAAAAGTACTTTTACACTTCATGACACGTATGGGTTTCCGGTTGACTTAACCGAAGTCATGGCAGAAGAACGAGGGTTATCCGTAGACCGTAGCGGCTACGAGTTACTTATGGACGAGGCAAGGGAAACATCGAGGGGAATTTCTGAAGTTGATCAAAAAATGCATCTCCCACCTGAAATTCTTGGCAAACTAGAAGCCCAAAAAATTGCTCCAACAAATGATGAAAACAAATATGGTCGAGGAGTTACTACTGCTCATGTCAAAGCCATCTGGAATGGAAGTGCTTTAGTTGGCAGGGCTGATGATTCAACGGTCTTCGGAGTAATTCTTGATAAAACATCTTTTTATGCAGAGGCCGGTGGGCAAGTAGGTGATATCGGAAACATTGTTGCAGAACAAACCACAAACCAAAAAAGGTGCCAATTCCATGTGGATGAAACGCATCGATACGGTGATTATGTTTTACATATTGGACGCATTGTTGAGGGAACGCTTCTTCTTGACAGTGAAGTGACTGCTTCTGTCAATGAAAAACTGCGAAGCGCTACTGTCTCAAATCACACCTCCACACACCTTCTCAACCACGCACTTCGTGAGGTTCTTCGTGATGAGGTGCACCAGCGTGGCTCTCTAGTCGATGGCGACAAGTTACGCTTTGACTTCTCGCAATCACATGCCATGACTGATGAAGAGCTACACAAAGTAGAAGAACTCGTCAACAATTCTATCCAGCAAAACATGATTGTTGATGCACAAGAAGTACCCCTTGATCTCGCGAAGTCGGTATATGGTGTCCGTGCAGTCTTTGGAGAACAATATCCAGACCCCGTCAGGGTTGTAAGTATAGGGGCGACTGTGCAGGATTTACTCGCAGATCCTACAAACGAGAAGTGGTACGATTGTTCTGTCGAATTTTGTGGTGGTACACACCTCACAAGTTGTGAAAACGCCAAACATTTTGTAGTACTACACGAGCAGGCTCTTGCATCCGGAACTCGTAGAATCACCGCGATTACTGGTGTTCCAGCAATAGCAGCAAACGAAGCGGGAGTTTCACTGTTGCAACAAATTGATGATGCAAGTCAGCTTGATGGAGAAGAACTTTGCAAAGCATATGATGGTTTTATTCGCGTTGTTGATGAACTCTCGCTTTCACAAATACACAAACACCTAGCGAAGAAGTTATTGGGTGGTTTGCATATCCGCGTTAAAAAAGCACAAAAAAAGGCGGCTTCATCAAGAAAAGACGATGTGCTTGAACAAGCAAGAACAATTGCTGAGTCTAACAACAACATTGTTGTTGCTTCAATCAATGGTGCAGATAAGGAATCGATACTAACAGCACTCGATGCTGTCCGCTCGAAACGCCCCGATGGAGCAGCCATGTTGTTTACGGCGAATCTTGAGGATGGAAAAGTTATAATTGTTGCTGGTGTAAGTAAGGCGCTCATTAACAAGGGTCTAAAAGCTGGCGACTGGGTTAGAGAAGCTGCTAGGGTGTGCGGCGGCGGTGGCGGCGGAAGACCAGACACTGCGCAAGCGGGCGGAAAAGACCCCGAGAAAATTCCCGTTGCAATGGAAAGTGCAACAACATTCGCAAACGAGGCCACACTGTGACAAAAAAAGAAAAAAAAGAAACCAATGAAGAGACAAAAGAAAAACAAGAGGGTGTGCCTCACCTAATTACCCCACTTCTTCCAATTGCTCGACAGGTTGGTGAACATGTTTTGTCTGCGTTGGAACACGAAGAAACGGTTGCTGTTCTCACTACGATTACCGGATCCAACCACGGTCAACAAGTTGTTTCTATTCCATTAACAGCGAAGCATGTGCAACAGGTTCATGGTTTCATTGAAGAAATCCATGAAAGCAATGAACCACAAGACATTCCGTGCGTGGGGTTCCACTGCTTTTTAGATCAAGAAGAATCTAAAGAAGATTGATGGACCCACATCACTCTCCATGTTCCAAGCATGGCAAGTAGGGTGCACCAAGTAACTGATCCTGTTGCAAGAACTGCGTGCCCAGCTTCCTTGCCAATCAAATCTTTTACCGAAAGAGTCCCATACACAAACATCACAATAAGAATGCTTCCAATTATCCAGTCTCGATGTTCCCAAATGAAAAAACGTACCATTAGTACTGCGGGCAACAACAGAAGGAAAAAATGAGCTTTGCTACTCATTGGTGAAAGAAGCAACATGCCACACACTATCATCGCGCCTTCACAAAACCGTCGCATCTTCATTGGAACCTGTGGACGCTTGTACAACGCTGCAACGAGTATTCCAAGGATTGCTACTCTTGATACAAAAATAATCCATTTAATTGTCTGCGGTTGTAGCACTATTAAGTGAATGTCAACCGCATCTTTATTCGAAATCGTTGGGGTTGAAAATAACCGCACGATAGTTCCAGCAAGACTTTGATTTAATTGGTTCCAGACTGTCCAGTTTGATACCTTTGTGGTCCCTTCAACTTGATTCAAAGAGTTTGTAACAAGTGAAAACCAATACCCACTCCATGATCCAACATTTTTTGTAAACAAATAGTCTGGAATTTTAAACACTATAACCGTAACGATTCCCATCACTATTGCCGCCTTCCATCGACGCTGAAGTAATAAGAAAGGAAAAAATAGTAATGGAGTCGCTTTACACGCAGCAGCAACGCCCATGACCGCCCCGCCAGTTCCCTCCTTTTGGTTTGCCCAAAGTCGAATCGCAAGGAAGACGAACCCTGCAATGACAATATCATGGCTATAGTTTTCAACTGGCGATGTGACATACCTTCCAACAACAAGGGCGACCGTACACCAGAATATGATTGTGCTTTTTAAAGGCTTCTTTCCGACAATCATAGATTGAATGGTCGAAAAAATGAACACAAGAATGCACGACATCACACCAAGCATGGCAACACGTTGGATGGACTCACCTAAATAAACAAACGGTATATAAAGTGCCACAAGAGGGGGTGGATATGCCATCGCAGCTATCCCATGTGCCGATTCACCCACAAGCATTGTCGATGCTGCTTCTGAATATAAGTCCAGCATGTACTGGGTGCTCTTCCACCCATAGATAAGAAAAAGTCCTACCCATGTCGCAAGAATAATGCTTGGCCAATATATCCAGTGTTTTTGTTTGGACATGTAGGGTGGAATCATACCCCACAGTGAGATGTACCAACGTTACGATGCGTGAATGAAACACATATTTGATATTTCTCTTGCACAATGGTCACTTCATCGGGCTCTTTTTGCGGGGTATCTAAAGCCGATTGATTTTCCTCAAATTGCGAAAGAACAGTTTGATATTCATGCGATTGAATATGTAAATTCTTTTTTTCCTGACAGGCAACCAGCATCCAATTTTGTCCGGGAACTAAAAACAAAGTGTGATGATCTTGATGTAAAAAGTTTGCTTATTATGTGCGATGGAGAAGGAAACTTGGGTGATTCAGACAATACTGCAAGAACAAAAGCTATTGAAAATCATTACAAATGGATAGATGCTGCTGTTGAGTTGGGGTGCCACTCCATTAGAGTAAACGCACAATCAGATGGAACGGCAGAAGAACAATGTAAGTTAGCAGCAGACGGTTTGCGTCGTCTCACTGAGTTTGGTGACACAAAAAAAATAAATGTTATTGTTGAAAACCATGGAGGACTTAGTTCCAACGGTGCTTGGCTTGCTTCGGTAATGAGAATGGTAAACCACCCAAGATGTGGTACTCTTCCTGACTTTGGGAATTTTATTCTCGACTGGGGAACCAGAGAGGAATATGACCGCTATAAAGGCGTCGCGGAATTGATGCCGTTTGCAAAAGCAGTAAGCGCAAAGTCTCATGACTTTGATAAAGATGGAAATGAAACACACACGAACTATGAAGAAATGTTGGGAATAGTTCTCGACTCGGGCTACCGCGGTTGGATTGGTGTTGAATACGAAGGCGAACTTATTTCAGAATTTGAAGGCATCATTCGAACCAGAGATTTACTGCGTAAAATTAGAAAAGAGAAAGAGGAATTAACGTGAGGGCAGCAATCATTACAAATGAGGGAACACCTGTTTCTAAGAACGTCCAGTTTATTGATGATTGGGGTGAGTACCAAATCGCGTCGAATGAAATACTTGTAAAAACCGAAGCGTCTGCACTTAATCACCTTGACTTATGGGTTGGAATTGGAATGCCAGGTCTTGGGCTGGAATATCCTCGTGTGAGTGGTTCTGATGGTTGCGGAATCGTTACCTCTGTTGGAAAACTTGTTGATGAATCGTGGATGGGGAAAAGAGTTTTATTAAACGCTGCAGTGAAACAAGTTGAGAGTGTGTTACCAAAAACTTCAACTGCACCAGAAGATATACGAATGATTGGTGAACATGACAACGGGACAAACGCAGAGTATTTCGTTGCACCAGTAGATAATGTTCTTGATGTAGGAGATCTCGATCCAGTAAAAGCTGCTGCTTTCGGTTTAGCGCATTTGACTGCATGGAGGATGCTCTGTTCTCGTGCTCGCTTGCAAGCAGGGCAAACTGTGTTAATCACAGGAATTGGAGGCGGTGCTGCACTCGCAGCATTTAACATCTCTAAACATTTTGGATGTAAAACAATAGTCACCTCAAGACACCAGTGGAAACTTGATAAAGCGTCGGAACTTGGGGCGAGTGAAACCATCCTTGATGTTGGGGAAGATTGGTCGCGAACTGTTCGTGGATTGACTGGAAAACGTGGCGTAGATATTTGTGTTGATTCAGTTGGTGGATTGCTTCATCTCCCTTGCATTAAATCTCTTGCTCGAGGCGGCACGCTTGTCACGTGTGGATGTACCGCTGGAGCTGCGCCAAAAACCGACCTTGCCCGTATTTTTTGGAACCAATTGTCTGTGCTTGGTTCAACCATGGGTGATATGACTGAGTTTCGTGAAGTAGTCTCATTGCTCCATGCTGGAATGGAGCCTGTAATAGATTCTATTCACGATGCCCAGAATGCCTCCGAAGCATTCGCTCGTCTTGAATCTGGGGACCAATTCGGCAAAGTCGTCCTCCGCTGGACGTGACTGGTCTGCGACGGGTCTGGTCCATAAGTGCCGACTTCAACAAAAGTTTGACTTGATGATTCCTGTTTAGACACCGATTAACTTTAGGTCTAACAAAGAACCTGACCAAAAAACCCGTGACAGCCACTTGCATGGTTGCAAAAAACAACTGCCCTCATCTCCGATGAGGGCAGTTGCGACTGGGTACGTATGTTCTGTCTATCTAGAAGACAGGTTTGTTGCCATCACCAAATCCATCCTTGGACTGAGAGGCATCGAGTGCAAAGTGTTTACACTTTGCGTTCAAGCGTCGATTATGCAGTACGACGGTTGAAGAGTGAAAGAACAATTACAAGAGCGATTAGGCCCACAAAGCCGCCTGCGCTAAATTCTGTAACCATAGCCATTAATCGAGCGACCATGCCGCCCCAAAATCCTGCTGTATCACCGAAAATAATTTGTACCAATACGCCTACGGCGATGAAAATTAGCATGAGGTCAATAAAGCCCCAAGCCCATGACTTGATAGTATCCAATGCATTTTTCATAAGAAGATCTCCTTAGTTTCCTAACCCAGCCTGTTGTGGCCAATGAGCCATCCCTGACAAATTTGGACCACAACGCGGGTCCTTGGGATTCACCACTTATCGGCTCAAGTGACATTTTCACCACAGATTCTCGTGAAAAACATTAAAAAAAACACCCAACATTGGCGCACAATCCTTTGTCTCACAGGAACTTATAAAATAGTCAGTTTTTCTATTTTTATGCCAAAAAAACTATCTTTCAACAGAAATTCATGGTCAAAAACCACTTTTCAACGGCTTTATGAATAGCTTTTTCTACAGTATTTTCATCCATTGTCGCGTCAATTACGCAGTATCTATCTGGCCAAGTTTTAGCTTGTTCAAGGAACCCCTCGCGTACTTTTGCGTGAAACGCCTTCCCCTTCAATTCCATCCTATCAAGCAGTGGATTAAGCCGCCCTGCAGCGGTTTGGTCATCTACATCAAGAATAAAGGTAAGTGATGGCCAAAAACCCGCCACTGCAACTTCAGCAACCTGTTGAATCCATTCAACAGGCAAGCCACCGGCTGTACCTTGGTACGCAAGTGTCGCACTTACAAACCTATCTGCCACAACCAGCTCACCCCTTTCAATCGCGGGCTTTATTTCCTGCTCGACAAGGTGGGCCCTGCTTGCCATATACAACAGCATCTCACATGGCATCGTCATGCCATCATTTGCTGGATCAAGAAGAATATCTCTTATCTGCTCTCCAATCAAAGTACCACCGGGTTCTCGTACTTCTTTGACCGTGAGCCCCTGCTCACGATATCGCTGTACAAATCGAGCAATTTGGGTTGATTTTCCTGAGCCATCTGGACCATCAAAAACAATAAATTTACCTGCTAGGGTTGTAGCAATCTTGTCCATGTGTTGCACTATCGTTGAGATTCCAACTCTTCGCAAGGGGAAATGTTTACCATGGAGTAAATGCTTGTCAAACTTCGACATGATGGCCATAAAACAGGTCAGTTTTCAGTAGATCTACTCGAACAACCTTCGGCTATAAAGGTTGGTCCTGATGGAGATGAGATTTATCTAGAGTGGAACTCGACCGTTGACGATTCGGGACATCTTCGAGGATGTATAGCGTGCGGAGGTGAGGTATTTCGTGAACGGACATTTCCGCAAATAACTGGAATCGTGGTTGTGCTTGCATTTGCAGGAGCGGTTGCTGGAATCCTTGGTCTTGTCACAACATGGCCGATGTTAATCGCAATGGGAGTTGTTCTTGCAATTGATATTGGAATACTAACGTTTAGTTTTACTCGACTCGTCTGTTATGAGTGTGATACTCGGTACAGCAAACTCAATATTGCCAAGTATCACGAACCTTGGGATGCTGATAGAAGTTCGCAAATTAAAAGAAGCAATTAAGCAATCCAAATACCCAGGTGGGCACCCACCCACAGTAACACGGTTCCAACAGTACACCACGAAACAAACAACACTGTTTCTCGTATGGTCATTGAAAATAAAACCATCACACCTATCGAACAAACAATGTATTGCCCAGCGCTTATTAGGAGTATTCGTTCCACTCCAGAAGGGATTTGTGCAACGCGAACTGATTCAATGAGTGCGATTATTGCAAAGCACCGCAATGCTGCAAGCAATACGTTTCCAAGTGGTCTGCGAACTCGCCAACAATTAACTCTCAATGCCGCAAGCAACAGCACAGAAAAAAGTATTAGGCGTGCAAATTCTCGCCCGGCTTCTTTAAAACCATCGGACCACGTAATTGCACCATCGTCACCGTACAGTCCCGTTGCACCCGTAAAAATACCTGACAACACGATTCCAACACCAATCGCAATTAAAACAACAGGAAACCATGGTCCACCACGGTTCTCGGTTGATACAGTCTGTGCATGATTTAAGTCTGCCATTGTGTGTCCTTGTTTTGCATATCACTTAATACGCATTTGTTGAATAATTCTCCAAACGCCAAGTGTACCTGCAAATATGTAACCAATTAAACCAAGAGTGGCACGAAGATCCATTGTTCCTGACCGGTTTGCAAGAACCATAATTGACGAGCCAACTATTAATGCGGAAATAATCAGTGCCCAACTTACATTTTTTGAAGACCTGTCCATTGCATCTGAAAGGTGGTCCACGGACTCCACATCAATATTCAACCGGACTTTGTTTCGCCGTATTCTGTCAAGAATTCTCGTAGCATCTTCTGGCAAGCGCTCTACAAGTTGCGCCATAAGTTTTGCAGACACTGTGCCGCGGTCTTTGAGAGCTGAAAAACTAAAGCGTGATTTAACCAACTTTTCAATTGTTGGTTTGGCATACTCAAGCAAGTTAAATTTTGGTGAGAGTTCTTTCCCAACCCCCTCGATAGTAATCAATGCCTTAATCATTAAGATTAAATCACCCGGACACTTCACGTTGTGTTTGCGAAGACCATCAAGGAATGATGTCAACATGACTCCCATATCCACATCGCCAAGCGGTCCCTCGGTAAACCGTTCCATAAAATCTTGAAGGTCTTTTCGCAATTCTTGTTCGTTTACATCATCAAAGGAGATGTCACCGAGTCGTAGAAATGATTTTGTAACAGTTTCAAGATTGTTTTCTGAGACACCATATAACAGCATTGCTAAATCTTGTCGCATAGATTCAACTACACGTCCAGTCATTCCACAATCAATAAAGCAAAGTTGTTCGCTATCCAAAACAAAAATGTTTCCTGGGTGGGGATCAGCGTGAAAAAAACCAACCTCTAGCGTTTGCTTAACCACTGCTTGTGCACCATTGGCAACTATTTTGTCACGCTGGTCTTGGGTGAATCCAGCGTCTTTCCACTTTGTTAGTTCAACACCGCGTATCTCCTCTATAGCAAGAACTCGTTTTGTAGAAAGTTTTGAAAAAACTTCAGGGAATGTTGCACATTCGTCTGCGGTCATCGATTTCAACATTTTCGTACTGTCGGCCTCATGCCGAAGATCCATTTCATTCCCCAACGCCTCGGAAAAGGTGTCTATTACTTCTTTTGGATCAAAGCCAAGTTTTGCACCGTGGTTGTTTAACAAAGATGCTATTCCTTCAAGGACTTGTAAATCTGAGTGGATAGTTTTTTCAATATGTGGACGGAGTATTTTAAGTACAAGGTGTTTTCCTTCCGTCGTAATCGCCTTATGAACTTGTGCTATAGAACCATCCCCAATCGGAGTTTCTTCGATTTTGGAGAACATCGAATCGAGTTTCGATCCATACTCTGTTTCAAGTTCCTTCTTTACGTCCTCCCAAGGCACCACTGGGCAACTATCTTGCAAATTGGCCAATTCTGCGGACCACTCTGGGGGAACAAGATCTGGACGCATGCTAAGGACTTGACCAAGTTTCATAAAGGTCGGTCCTAGTTCCTCAAGAGCTAGCCGGAACCTCACAGGAGCCGGTTTTTGCTCAATATCGTGAATTTTCTTAATTTTTCCTAGGAAAGTGCCTAGTTTAGTGTCTCGGATAACCTCGCCGAAGCCGAATTTTGCGGCTACAGAGACGATTTCCTTCATCCTGGGCAGGTTTCGAATGAGTTTTGTTGGTGGCATGGTGTGAAATAGTACTCGATTGAAAAAAAAATATCAAAATTCTTTGACCATTTGGCTCTTAATGCGCATAGTAAGAAGGATGACACACGATTCACGAAAAGAAAAGATCGAAGCAGCATTGTCTGGAAAGAGGCATCAGGTGGCTGAACGAACATCAAGAACAACTTCGCAAGTCCTTAGGACTGTTATTTATTGTTGCCTGCGTGGAAATTGGAGTGCAGCAACGACAAACTTTACAACCGCGATGAACATGATTTTGACAGGAATCGTAAACCCAAAGGCGGGAGCAAATCGGAAACCCTGAGTAAATAAATACTCTCAAACAAACACCGACAAGCCCCGCGAAACTAAGCGGGGCTTTTTTTAGGACTATTTTTAGGAAAACATGAATACAACAACAGACAACCCAAACGGTACAAACTTGCAAACAAATTGCGTGAACTATCCACCTAAGTTAGATTTTACTCTTTGCATTGATGTTACAAAGACCACTGCGGGATGGTGCGTCGACATTTCCTCACTCTCGCCATGCGCATCCATCTCTGGATGCACTCTGAAAGACTTGCTGGAAGAGTCGGCCATCCTATGTGGCAAAGGGGACTCAAAAACATTTGGTGCGTACGACGACGCTCTTGCACATATCGCAACAGTGTTCGCTCAGTACGGGGAACACTTTTTGGGAGAGCGGGTTTCTCCTCCAGAACTTGGTCTTGTTGATCGGTTGCTTGATCGAACGGGTTTTTTGTCAATCAGTTCAGCCGAAACCGATGTGTTTTCTACTTTCATAGACGTGGGCATAGCAACATCAAATAAAAATGAGCCCTCCGATATAACTGCCATCTATGACATCTTTTCAGATACTTGGCATAGCGATTGAAGCCCCCTTCTCGTTCGGCACACCGTGTGCCGTACATAGTCCTCCTCCTTGATTGGTTCAGAATCGGCGAAAGCCGGTTCTGACCTTTTTATTGGCAAGTTCCCCAATTACCAACAACTTGGAGAATATCTGATACATCAACAACAAGGTTTCCGTCTACATCCCCAACACAACCGGGGCAGCAATCTCCACCATCTGGCGCCCAATCGCCAATAACTGCAAGAATATCGCTCACACCAATTATGCCATCACCATCGATGTCACCGCTGCATGAGGTTGCTTGTTGTGTTGGTTGAAAGTCCATAACAATTGGCAAGTGGTCGCTTGATACTGATTCCCAAGTATCGGAGTTTTGGACACCAAGCAACTTTAATTCTTGGGCTGTCATTGTGTCTGTATTGAAAACAAAATTGTTTGCGACAGAAATAACACTGTCGGTAATCATGATTCGGTCTAAGTTACTTGGGGGCCAATCCCAACTTCCTTGCCACGTAAATGAATCACCAGTATTTGGATCAACTGGAACCAGATCTAGCAAGTCAGAATTATCCCAATCACCTTTAACGTCTTGACAATAATCCGCTTCTTCGATGATATCGCCAGTAATCAATGTCAGTTCCGGCTGTGGTCCTCCGACTAAATTCATATCACCAGTAAGAACCATTGGTGTACCAAAAGGCAAATCAATATTCCTTCCTACAAACCTTGCATCGCCCATCCATGTTGCAATTGCATCTGCGCTTTTTTGCCTTTTAATATCTTCATCCGAATAATTGCAGCACTTTAGGTGTACACCAAGAACATAAACATCTCTATTAAACTGATCGTCTGGCAAATCGACCAAACACATGGTTACGCCACGAGTTGAACTTTCTGGAATCGTGTCTATCTCTTGCATGGACATTGGCATGTGTGATGCGACTACAGTTCTAAGTCCACTTCCCAATCCAACCAAAACTTCCCAACTTTCTTGTGGGAGATGATGGTTGAGCCAATTCTGAAATTCAGCAGCATAAGAATTGCTTCCATCTACTTCTTCAAAGATGACAATGTCAGGATTTATGGCAGAAATTACTCTTGAAAAAGCGTCTTCTGAAAGTTGAAATGGATCAAGGTTTCTTTCCAAGTTATAGGAAACAACGCGTACATCTTGCGGATTCCATTTATCAAACTGTGTCGTCCCACGTTCTTGAGAATATACAACAGTGGAACACGTTACAACAACCGAAAACGCTATAGAGTAAATAATTTTGTTATCCATAACTTGAGTATAATCCTTATTGTTATCAAATCAACTTCTTTCTGGTAGAGCCGTGCTATTGCCTGTAAAATACACGCCAAATGGAGAAAAACAATGGATAAACAAAACGCCGAATCTGCTTGCCACGACCGCTACTCCCCAGCGGCAACAACTGTTGAGCCAGCCCTTTGTTGCCCCGTCGACTACGACGCGAAGTGGTTGAAAGCCATTCCCCAAGAAGTTATTGACTGTGATTATGGTTGCGGTGACCCGAGCAAATATGTTCGCGAAGGAGAAACGGTTCTCGATCTTGGTTCAGGTGCCGGAAAAATTTGTTTTATCGCAAGCCAAGTTGTAGGTAAAGAGGGCAAAGTAATCGGTGTTGACATGAACGATGCAATGCTAGAAGTTGCAAACAGGTTTGCTCCTGTAGTTGCTCAGGTAATTGGCTTTGCAAACGTCGAGTTCCACAAGGGGAATATCGTAAACATGCAAGACGTTGTAGAAGACAATTCTGTTGACGTTGTTGTTTCAAATTGCGTTCTTAACCTTGTGTCCAACAATGAAAAACCTGCTCTATTCAAAGAGTTGTACCGTGTCACCGCTCCGGGTGGTCGCGCTGTTATTTCTGACATTGTTTCAAATGAAGATGTGCCAACTGAAATGCAGAAGGACGATTATCTTTGGAGTGGTTGTATTTCTGGTGCAATGAAAGACGACTCTTTTGTTGAGGCGTTTGCTGATGCTGGGTTCGATGAAATTACAGTCGTAAAACACGAAACCGATCCATGGCAAACCGTCAACGGTATTGAATTTCGTTCTATGACTGTTGTTGCTTGCAAGGCTGATGTCGATGGCAATACGGATGCTGGTCCAACACCGGAATCAAACGATGATGGGTGTTGTTGTTCGGGCTCAGATTGCTGTTAGCGTGTCACGTTGATCAGCTGATCAACCGCCACACCCGTTTGCACAGTTGTTGAACCGTCTGGCCA